>DUJJ01000070.1:0-2240 GCA_013329865.1 Candidatus Poseidoniaceae archaeon | reverse complement strand
CATCCAGTAGCTGGAAGAATGCCAGGCCACATGAACGTATTACTTGCTGAGGCAAATGTCCCTTATGAGCAACTGATAGAAATGGATGAGATTAATCCAGAATTTCCAGACTGCGACGTCGCCTTGGTTATTGGTGCAAATGATACCACAAATCCAGCGGCACGGAGTGGTGAGGGCCCGCTTGCAGGCATGCCAATAATTGATGCGGACCAGGCAAGAACAGTAGTTATCATCAAACGCTCATTATCCGTTGGATATGCTGGAGTTGATAATGACCTATTCTACATGGACAAAACCATGATGATGTTCGGCGACGGAAAGAAAATGATGACCGAACTTAATAATGCGATAAAGGAGTCATGATAGACCGTTTTGTTGCCATAATTAGGTAATGTTCAAAGGTGTGCAAATTTTCCATAAACTAGGTGAGATGGGAGTGAACATGAAGCCCCGCCTGATTATCGGAATTCTAGCATTGCTACTGATTGCTCCGGTTATCGCCAACCCCAATGGACCACCTTGGAAAAATGGCTCAGACCTAGTTATTGACACAGGGTGTACATGTCATGGAGATGGAGCACCATCAACCGAAGTAGTTGTATCAATTTCTGGTGTTCCAAGATCCTATTCACTTGGTGCAAGTTATGATTTCACCATCACTCTTCAGCATGCCTCTAATGAAGCCGGTGGCTTTCTAATATGGGATTATAACTCTGGCATGCTAACTCCAGGAGAAGGTTCACAAGCCATGCCCGATGAGCCCGGGGCTTTATCTCAATCAGAGCCCGGGAATAATTGGGTTATCACATGGACTGCTCCAGAGACAGACATAGGTAGTGTCTCTTTCCAACTAGTTGGTAACGCAGTAAATGGTAATGGTCAATTCGACGGTGGTGACCTTTGGAACATATTGTCGTTCTCGATAAGTGCGCCTGAGACCACCTACGAGGATGATGAAGAAGGGTTGCAATTAAGGACAATAAGCGTCGGAGATTATGACTCATTATTTGTGGCCGAGGAAGACCCTGCTGCGATTGAGGCGGCGAGGCAGGAACAGATTGCAGAAAATTTCTTCAAAAACGGCAACCTATTTTACTGGACTACTCTGGCGATAATCATTGTTGGTGCGGTAGTCCAAGGTGAGTTCTATGAACGTAAGTTTGGTGGCGGACCGCCTCACCTAGACATGAGTCTTGCAGTACCACAGGGTGTGAGACGAGGAATATTATCGATTATTGCTGTGCTGATTTTTGCCTGGGCTATAGATTCTGGGCAAGCCTGGGGAATTATTCTTCTGACGGGTATGCTAATGTTATGGGCGATTTTTGGTGTATATCGAACAATAGTCCAAGCTCGAGCTCCCAAAGAATATACTGATTTGGTCTGAGGGTGATCGCTTGAGCCTTCATTTGAGCAGTGACTCAAACGCAAGAGTCAACATCCATACTAATGAACTGGTTGCTCGCACCGGAATCGTGATATTTTTATGGATGATTGCGACAATAGCGTGGTTGCTCAACATCAACAATTTGCTTGAATATTTTGTTGCGATTTTTAATCCCTGTACTGGCGATTGCCTTAATTTATACCAGCCGGAAAAATGGTCTGAGTTACGTTGGATTGTTGCAGCATTTTTAGGACTGTTATCAATTACACCAATTATCAATTTACAAATTTGGGTATTTTCGAAGCCGGGCCTTACAGATAGTGAACAACGAATGCTGCGATTAGTTTTGCTACTAGCACCGGTGTTATTCCTGATTGCCAGTTACGTAACAATTGCAGAATTACTGCCCAAATTGTATTCTATTGGCCATGCTGTTCACAGCGACTACGGCTTCGTTACCAAATATGATGCTGTATCATTGATATATTTTGCAATGACTCTGCTATGGATTCAGACCCTCGTAGTAATATCAAGTGCAGTGATGGTATGCAGCGGGCTGACTGGCAATCTTGATTCTAGTAATGCTAATTGGTGGCGATTAAGAGTATACGGTTTCACCTCTTTAGTATCAATATTATCTCATTATGATAGGACGACAAATGGTATGATAATCACTCTGGCCACGATATTTGTCGTCGAATTGATATCGAGACCGTGGACCACAAAATCACCCAAGTATGATGTGAAATTACGTAGATCATTTACTGAAGAAGGTGAAATAATATCTAATTTGGAGTTAGTATGTGGATGCGTAAATGGTCCAATTCCTCAGGCTGAACAATGTCTAACAATA
>DUJJ01000007.1 GCA_013329865.1 Candidatus Poseidoniaceae archaeon | reverse complement strand
TGCATGACCTAGTTCAATAGATGATACTGCATCGATTAAGTCATTCCGTATCAAGACCAAATCAGCAGCATCGAGAGCAATATCGGAACCCGCACCCATGGCTATGCCGACATTGGCAACGCTCAATGCTGCTGCATCGTTGATCCCGTCGCCAATCATAATCACCTGTTTTCCATCGTTTTGCATCTTCTCTACATGTGCAGCTTTTTCATCGGGTTTGACATTGGCAATCACCGTAGTAATACCAACATCATGAGCGACTGAATTTGCTGAACTAGGATTGTCGCCGGTCAACATTATCACCTCGAGACCTAATTGCTTAGCCCGCTTCACCGCTAGAGAGGACGTGTTGCGGATTAAGTCACTAAATTCAATCCATCCTAGCAAACGAGGTCCTAAGCAGACCAAAACGATAGACACACCTTTGGCGGTTGCTGCAGCGATTTTTGCCTTCATTTCATCGTCAAATACGACCCCGATATCAACCATTAATTCCTGATTTCCTGCAGCGGCAATACCCCCTTCATACTCTCCAACCATACCCAATCCAGGTATTGTCCTGATATCGGTGACCGTAAGTCGGTCGCTGGTGACATTAGACCATGACTCGATAATTGCAGATGATAATGGGTGAGTCGATTCTTCTTCTAGGGCGGCAGCGATTGACAGAATCTCTTTGACCTCACAATCAATAATTTCGATGTGGCTAACTTTTGGTCGACCAACAGTGATAGTGCCTGTTTTATCGACTACCATCACATCTGATTTGTGAACAGATTCGAGTGCGTGAATACCTTTGATCAATAAGCCATGTTTTGCCCCAACACTGGTTCCAACAACCAAGGCGATTGGAGTGGCTAAACCTAGTGCGCACGGGCAGGCGATAACTAAGGTGGAGACAATTACCATTAGAGCTAACTCAACACCAGAATTTAGTGGATTTTCCACCCATGTGTGACCAATAGAGGCCCAGAAAATTCCGGCCACTGCTGCTAGAAGGACCACAGTTGGGACAAAAATGGCAGAAATCCGGTCAACGAGGCGCTGTATAGGGGCTTTACCGACTTGTGCGTCTTCTACTAGTCTGACAATATTAGCAATTAATGAATCATCAGCAGGCTTTGTAGTTCTTAGATACACAGTCCCGTCGAGGATAATTGTTCCGGCAAAGACCTCATCACCGCTCCGTTTCCTGACCGGGTAGGCTTCACCAGTCATGGTTGATTCATCAATACTCGCGTTACAATTTTCTAAAACACCGTCAATAGGAACCGTCTCTCCGGTTAGTAATTTTATCAGAGTTTGTGGCTTGACGGCACTGGTAGCGATCATTTCTGTATAATCATCTTCTTGGACAACCCTAGTCAGATTTGGTTGCAATGTCATTAGTGAATGGACAGCATCGGTTGCACGTAATTTGGCGACCGATTCCAAATAATTTCCAAGTAACACGAAACCAATAATGAATACTACACCGTCAAAGAAAACATGTTCAGCCTGGGTGAATATATTTGGCATTTGGGGAAATTTGTCTGCCAGTGTAACGTTAACCGACCAAAAGAAAGCTACTGTAGTTCCCAAATGAATTAACACATCCATGTTAGCACTGCCTCTGCGTAGTGCTTTCCAGGCGTTGGTATGGAACGATAATCCGGACCAGAAATAGACCGGCATAGTCATGATAAGCGCCAACAGCAGTCTCGTATCTAACCCAGCAAAATTACCCATGTCATCAGCAAACATTGTCAGATAAATTGTCGGTAGGGCAAGTATCAGTGCTAAACCAGCCTTGCGACCATCACTGGTAACCTGTTTCTCCAATCGCAACCTCAGTGGTTTTGATTCATCGTGTATGGTTGCAGAAAAGCCACCATGTTTGATGTTAGTTATTATCTCGCGTGTTATTTCCTCAGTGGCTGACTGGTGCAGTTGGATGCTAGCGGAATTGAGGGGTAAATTTACTGCGACGGCCTTGACATAGGTGCTTTTTTCGACGATTTTTTCTACTGAAGCAACGCAAGCAGCGCACGTCATACCATCAACATCGAGTTTTAGTATGTCGTTACTAATACCTGTCCCTCCGAATTTTTGTTATTACAGCGGAATTTTAATCATCGCGGGGCAAGGTCTAGTGACCCTCCCCAGATATCGATACCCCTCAATCTACAAGGATATTTCTCACCCAATCGGGCTACAATTCTATGTTCGCCATCCCTTCCCGGTTCTGCACTGCTGACCTCAAGGCCGTTGTCATCAATGTTCAGCCGTTGCTTTGAGTCCATTTGACGCAGATGCATGCGTCCTTGAATCGCACCATCATCGTTGAGGTCTAAATAGACCCAGGGTGTCCTCAGGCTAACGATACGGGCAGGCCATGATTGCTCCACTACTGACGGATAGAGGTTTTCTGATACAGAGTCAACCTCTCCGCCACGCAGGATATGTATGTGATATGCGTTAGCAACAAGTTCCCACTCAATATACTTGGCAATAGTGGATTGATTACTGCAGTGCTCAGCAATATCTGCTGTTTCGCTCTCATCATATGCCCAATCATCACCGGCTAGCATTGCTTTTAATTGGCGGTGTACCATCAAATCAGGGTATCTCCGAATAGGACTTGTAAAGTGTGCATAAGCGTCTAGATTAAGGCCGAAGTGGCCGAGGTTTTTGTGTGAGTAGTTCGCTCTCTGCATGAGATGAAATAGTCCTTGGTCAACGACCCTTCGAGTTTTATTTGCAAGACCTGAAGCTTGCTTTTGAGCATCCATTAGTGAATCGAGAATATCTTGCCTTGCTTTTGGGTCAAGAACGTTGGCTAAGTATGGTGCAACATCATCTGCGCTGGTTTCTGCAACCTCTGCACTAGGCAGTGACTGAATAGTAGTATTTGCCCATGCACCCAAAAGGTCCGACAACTCCTCTGATTCAGACTGGCCGTGGGTTTTGAAAGAAGGCATCGGCAGTTCGATATTTACTCCTAAGGCAGCCAGTTTCGCATTTAATTCCTTAACTTCAGCTGTATCAGGTGGTGCGTGACATCGCCACGGCAGCGGAGCACCCGCACTACCAAGCATATTTCCTACGCATGCATTAGTTGCTACCATGAACGATTCAATCATTCTAGTAGCATCTGTTGGCCACTTAACCAAGACTTTGATATTCTCATCAGGTAAAATTCTAGGGCGCATCTCAGCGTTTGAGATGTTTAATTTCACCTCTTTTGCTTGCCATTTCGCAGCTAACTTGAACATGTCTTCGAACCGATTGTCACCGATTGCATCCTCATATGCGAGGTTCTCAATAACCCGAATAACTGCTTCATAGGCATCAGACTGAACAATCTCGCCGGCAACGTTTAGTTGCATGCGAATTACCATTGCAAGTCTATCAACATCAGCCCGCAGAGAACATAGGTTGTCTGCTAAACGTGGGGGTAACATCGGTAAGACTGTATGGGGCAGGTATACCGATGTGGCGCGCGCTTTTGCCGCATGGTCAAGCCTGGTGTCCTTCCGCACATAGTGAGCGACATCGGCGATAGCAACCCATAGAGTGGTCGTTTCACCTTCAGTGGTCATACAGACAGCGTCATCGAAATCCTTGGCGTCATGTGGGTCAATGGTGACAAAAGGCAGATGTCTTAGATCTGCCCGACCTTCTGCGACCATTCCATCACCGTCCACTTCAGTTTGCAAATTGCTATGGGCGATTAGTTTCTCATCGTAATGCCTAGGAAACGGATTACGCCCTTCGCGTTTTCTCGCAGCCAATCGTAAATCAAGTAATTCAGAAACGGTAAACCGTTGATTTTGCAACAACAAGAGAGCGATACTAGGTGAAGACTCCTGAAATCTAAATCCGCATCGAGCATCAGCAAATTTACATATTTCTCGCCTTAAATCGAAGCGACCCCATTTTTTCAGTCCCTCGCCATTGAGTGATAATTTCTCAGGCAACTTTTGTCCGGATAGTATTGCGAGCCAAGCTTGCTCGATAACCTCATAACGCAATCTGTCATTTTCATTATCTAAGTGAGGAGGGCCTTGGAATAGTTTACCAGTTTTCCCGTGTCGGAGAAAAAAAGCCTCCCATGATGTAATTGTGGACTTTATATCAGCAATTTCCGGAGTACTTCTCATTGTGACGGTTTTTGTTGTATTATCGGCGGTAAAAAACTGCTCCTGCTTACGAATGGCTGCTAAGGATTGGTCCAGTTTGGCTCTAAATACGCGCTCCGCTTTTGGCTCCTTGTCAAATCTAGCCCGCATTTTTTCAGACTGGATTAGTAATTCGGCAATTGATTGCGCGTTCCACGACTGACTCCAGAGTTCATCTTTGTCCCCGATTGCGCTAGACAGTCGTTTCCATAGTCTCTCGCCATCACTTAATTGTGGCCCTCGCCGTTGTTGATTTTTACGGTTGTGCCTGTTTGCCATGTAGCCTCACAATCCGGTCTTGCGCAACTCCTCTAATGCCGTTTTTTGTTCATTTGTGAGGTCTTCAACTTCCAACATTACAAACTCGAGATCTAAATCACCGCCTTGAATGCCGGCACCGCTCATTCTTCTGCGATCACCAACTCGAGTATTAGGTGAAACGCTAAGCATACCCTCTTTTCCAGATGGTAGTGTTATTTTCACTTTGCCACCGAGCATGAGCGTGGAAAATTCGGTGTGAACCTCCTGAACTAATGTGTCACCATCCCAATATCTTCCCTCGCCTGCATCAATCCGGACTGTAAGTAAAACATCACCTGGATCACCTTCTGGGTGATCGTGACCTTGACCTTTCATTCGCTTAACAGTGCCGTGTTTTACGCCCGGCTTGAGGTTGGTCTTCATGGTTACAGTTTTAGGCTCCATAGTTCCCATCGAGTTTGGCTTCAAGCGCTTGAATGTGAAGGAAAAGGTACCTCCTTGTTCTGCTTCGGCTACTGTCAAGTCGATGCTAACTCTGATATCACTGCCTTTGGCTCTTCTCGGCTTTGGTTGACTGGTATTTTCTCTCCCACTGGCAAATGGGTTGCCGCCCATATTACCCCTCATGCCGCCAGAAAACATCTGCCCAAGAACGTCCTCGAAACCACCACCCATATTGCCGAATCCGCCACCTCGCATGCCACCACCGAACATATTTGCCATCTGCTGTTGTTGGTCAAATTCTCGTCTCGCTTCCGCTGAGCCTATCTTTTCATGGGCTGCTTGAACCTGCTTAAATTTCGCTTCCGCACCGGCATCTCCGGGATTTCTATCTGGGTGAAATTGCCGCGCCTTTTTGCGAAATGCACGCTTGATTTCTGCCTCACTGGCATCCTTGCTGACACCTAGCACGCGATATGGGTCCGGCTCCGCCATCAGTAGGCCTTCCGCGCCTCTACCTCATCAATTTTAGTAGTGGTCAGACGCCAAAGATTACTGGAAAATTGTCCGTCATCGTCATCCGACGCGGTTATATTTGGGAGGCAGTTGGACTGACAAGCCAGAGGTCATACCATGTCCAATGAAACTGAGAAAAAACGCTCCTTTGAAGACAGAGTTCAGGACCGTCAAGACTGGATAGAAGCCCAATTCAGGCGCATATCCCGTGGTTCATGGGCAAGGATTATTCGCATGGCACGAAAGCCATCGCCGCAAGAATTTAAGCAAACTAGCATAGTTTGTGGCATTGGCCTATTTGTTCTGGGCGCAATTGGGTTTGGCCTTCTTGTCCTTATGGACAACTTCTTCCCCTGGCTAATCCATGACGTTATTGGGATTGGAAACTGAACTTGATGGGTGATAAATATGGTTGAAGCATTTGTTGCATTTGTAAGATTTGAAGAGAAACTGCTCTTGATGCGCAGAAATAAGTCAGACGGCGACTTTCCCGCATTGTGGGACGGAGTATGGGGCATCGCTGATACTCAAGAAGAGGTTTTGACTAGAGTTTCAGAAGCAACCAGTATACCTATGGAAAACCTTCACTACCATTCTACAGGCCCCGAGCGAGGAATCGATATGGGACGGTCCCTAGTCGATGTCATGCCTATCTTAGTCGTCGCATCAACAGATGAAGTAACGCCAACTGGTAGGTATAGCGAATACGAATGGGTCGACCCAGGTAAAATTCAAGAATACAACTGTATTTTCTCCAATATCGATATGGATAATGCACACTCGCTGTTTAGAGAGATGTATGGTTCAGTGGGTTCATTCCTCTACATCGTAAAAACCGCCATCGGCTCAGAGCAGCGGGTTGCTGACGAGATGCACGCTAGGCTGCATGGTAGTGGTTCCTTAACCGCACTGCAAGGTGATGTGATGTCGATACTTCATCCAACGGGAATGCGTGGCTATGTATTTGTCGAGTCCAGTGCAATATACCACGTCGAGAAATTGATTGGTCGCTCTGGAGGTCGTGATCCAACCTCAAGAAGAGGCATCAACCAAACACCGCTAAAGAACGCTAAAACTGTGTTACCCGGTGAAGCACCGTTGGCTGATATTCTACCATACCTAGAGCCAAAGGCGGTCACATCCGGCATTGAAGTTGGTTGTATCGTTGAAATCATAACGGGTGCTTTCAAGGGAGAGAAAGCTCGTATCCTGAGCGTCTCAGATTCAAAGGAAGAGGTTGCAATGGAGTTATACGACCAACCGATTCCAATGACCGTCAATATGCGTGGTGACCACGTAAGAGTCATTGAAAGGGTTGAATAATCCTCAATCTTCCTCAAAACTGCGCTATCACATAGGATCGTGATGTAAACATTATATCCCCTGCAAAGCATAGTGTTCACATGGAGATAAAAGACATCCTGACGCCAAAAAATATGCTAATTACCCTCGGAACTATTGTGATATTGATGTCACTGTGGGGAATGACTCACGGTGATGAGTGGGCAGAATATGGCTGGGGCGAAGGTAATGTTCTTGCTCACGATGAGGCATATGAGGAAATGTGGGCGCTGCATTTGATGCCATTGGGAGTTATGGCGATTTTGACCGCAGTAATAGTCACAGGCAAAGAGCTGGCAAAAATTGCTATGTTTGCGCCAATCGTTTTAGTGAACATGTTGGGTGGAATGCTGATTTTAACGAGTGATAATGGCTATGGTGGCACACCGACGGGAGTAAGCGCTGCATTGGCTGGTCTAATGATGCTGGCAACAATATTGACATGTGTATCTGGTTTCATGCACAACAGAGTTGAAGAATTATCCGAGGTGAGCGAGTGATTGACACACTTTTAGATCCGAAACTTTGGTTGATATTGGTGGCTTTTGTCCATGCTATTGTTGGAATAATAATACCAACCGATTGGTCTAAAGATAGCAATAAGATGATGGCAGGATTTATTCTACTGACCTCTGTAACTATGCTTTATGCAGGGTTTTGTTTGGATGGAGAGGAGCAGGCGAGGCTGGCGTTGGTAATAGGCGGTCCCGTTTGGGTTTGGTTTGTAGTCTGCTGCTCGATGGGGTTAGAGTTCGATATTGGAAAAGAGCCAATGGCGATGACTTGGAAGGAAAATATGCCTCCACTTGTCCTTTGGGGTCTAGTAGCACTAACCGGTCTGTTAGAATCAGGATGGATTTAGTAATTCTAATTTCACTCATTTTTACCCTTGGAAAGCGACCAATGTTGGACGCGGCGCGGTTAAATAGGGGAGTTTAGTCGGCAAGATGCCCACGTCTGTGAGCATGGAGTTGAAATAATGCCAAAACCTTGGACATCACATCTCATTAGGGATGCACTTGGAGTCAAGAAGTGTAACGGTAGTATGGAGGCCGCGACCGAAGACCTACCTTTGGAAAAGGCAATTGAGGTTGCCAAGAAGAAGCATGGTGAAGGTCATCTGACCGGAGCGGACTTGAAAGCACAAACACGCGAAGTTATTGGAACATGTGTGTCAATGCGAGTCAAGATCGATGGTCATTGGGCGAATGAGGCGCTCGCAATAATCAGTAAAGGAGATTGGGACGAGCGCTTTGTTTGAAAAAAAATCACGGACCGCAGGAGAGGATAAAACCTCGTAGACTGCAGGGGTGAGGTAACATGGAAGAAAAAAT
>DUJJ01000101.1 GCA_013329865.1 Candidatus Poseidoniaceae archaeon | reverse complement strand
GAATAGCGGGTCACCCCACGAATCAGGCGCCTTGGGGGTTGGTGTTGGGGCAAAACCACTCACTAGCACAATTAATAGCATTGACGCTATTGCGCAGGCTCGAATCTTGCCGTAATCACGCCATGACTTTCGGCCTGCAGGGCTAAGCACGGATAATAGCAGCGCACATGGGATGATGATGATCACACCATAGGGAACAATCCACATTAGCAGGATGCAGCCGATTAATACTTCAAATCCTTTGTCACCGTATGCGGATTTAACCGAAATCTTTGCTTCATCACTCAGGTTATTATTAATCTTCACAATAGCATAAATCATCCCAACCAACATCAACGATGTAAAAATTGAGACGAACACGTTAAACATGCAGATGAATTGGTATTTCAACAATAACCTTTGCCAAAAATACTCTTATCGAAGTTAATTTGTCATAGTTGAACACTCAGGCCGATACATGACAGGCCGGGCGCTGGAGTTGGTTGACGTCACGTTCCGGCACAGGATTTCTCGGCCAAAATTTGCTAATCCATGGCAAACCAAGCCCGGACCCGGAGTATTGGGACTAAATTTCACCATAGATGCAGGGCAGATTGTCGGACTAGTCGGGCCAAATGGTGCCGGCAAAACGACCCTGCTGCGCATCCTTGCAGGTGTTATGCCGATTGATACAGGCAAGATTACGCTACAAGGTGTTGAATTGGACTCCGCAAATGGTCCAATCGACCGACAATTACGAGCAAACATTGGTCACATGCCAGAACAGGTTAGATGGTCGGGTAGTGCTACAGTAGGCCAGACCTTGCAACAGTTCTCCAATATGCGGGCAACTCCCGTAACACCGGAAAAACTACTAAAATTAGTTGGATTGTCTACTAAGTATACAACTCCACTAGACGAACTTAGTCAAGGTATGCGACAAAGATTGAGTTTAGCGATTGCATTGATGGGTTCACCAAAGATTCTGTTGCTAGATGAACCGTTTAACGGACTCGATCCGGTTGCTGCTAAGTCAGTAGAGCGAATGATAAAGCAATTGAGCAAGCAAGGTGTTGCCGTAATTATTTCTTCACACCAAGTAAGTGGTTTAGTCGGACTGATTGACAAATTATTGCTCATTCACCGTGGACAATTAGTCGCAGATGGCAGTATCAAAGATATCGAGGAAAAACTTGGCCTTGAAAACAGAATTGAATTAAGTGGCCGAGGAAAATTTCCCGAACTATCGGAATTAATTGGTTCTGGTGTCATTCTAGAACAGTCTATTGATGATGAAAATTGGCGTTGCACAATTCAGCATGCTGACGAGTCGAGTATCAAGAACATCGTTCATGCTGGTCACGCAATCACTGAGTGGAAACGAAAAAGCCCAGATATTGTCGAATTGCTGTGCCAGGCCACAGGGCTGAAGATTGACGAAATAGGCATGGAAATTCAGGCCTCAAACATGATGCCCTTGAAGACCTTAGGGGAGGAGGAATAGTATGTTAAACGCTGAGATTTTTGCGATATCCAGACAAATTATCGCCGAAAAGTTGACCTCAACTAGGATGATTATCATGCTACCAATCCTAATTTTGTTTATTCCCGGCATAGCTTGGGGTTTTTCCGACCCTGAGGTGATGCTGCCCGGCGGGGTGAGGCCAGAAAACGTGATGGAGGTTATGTTTTACACTAGTCTAGGTATTGTCTTCGCTGGAACTATGTGTGGGGTTTTGTTATCGTTTGACGGCATAAGTAGAGACCGTTTTAGCGGAGTTCTCGAAGTAAAATTATCACAGCCGATGCCAAGGGAAGAACAAGCGATGGGTTTGGCACTAGGTCACTGGTTGGCGATTTTAATACCAGTTTGGGTGTTATGGCTGATATCTACCATCATTGTCATGTTACGGCTTGACCAAGCCATTGCAGTCCCGGAAACGCTTGCCTCGTTTGCCGCAGTAGGACTGGTTCTGTTTTGGTACGTCATATTCAGCTTAATTGCCTCCACATATTCCAAGGATCAGGGAACCTCTGTTGCGTTCGGAGTCGGTATGTGGTTCTTATTCACCTTCTTGTGGGCTTTAGTGACCTCTATGGTTGCCTTTGCCTCTGGGGTAAATGTCGGTGAGGTTAACAATCCGGAGATGGTGAGACTTGAGGGATTTTTGGATCTCTTGTCACCAAATGGTGTGTTTCACCACCTGCTAGAGACAAATCTTGCAAATGTTGACCGCGGTGTGCCTGCCATTGTGTCATGGATTACCGCAGCCATTTGGACAATTTTACCGTGGCTGTGGTTCAAATCCCGAATGATTAAGATACAACCGTAATCAACCAAATGCCACGCTGATATCCAAAGAGTATTAGACAAGTATTGACCACCGGTAGGCATGGCAACTAGACAATACTATGTTCCAGCCACAGCAATTACCATGCTAATCATAATGATTATGATGAGTATTACCAGCGGTGTTACCAGTCCAGAATTACCTATCAGCGAACCTGCAGAAACCGAAGGCAGACAAGGGAGTAGTGGACTATCTGATGTCGATTGTTCAGGATATACCTTTGAAGACTTGTTCGACTATAATTTTGCTCTGTTCAATATCGACATAGGAACTGACTGGGCAACTGCAGAGATGGAAGCCACCGCCTACGTTAACGGCAGCAACTCCGCAACTGTTAGAGAGAACCTAGATGGGTTGTTCGATGGTGCACCAGGCGGTGATAACGATTGGATAAGCACTGATGAGCGCGAGGCAGTCAGAGAAATCGGCCCGATGTGCATCGAAGATATGGAGACTAGATTAGGCATTCGTGAGGGAGTCCCCCACCGAACTAACAGTGGTGTTGCGTGGAATGACTTAGAATTCGTTCAAGAAGGAATCGCTCTAGATGAGGTCGATTTAGTTGCACCAAACCACCCCGAGGAGCGCACATGCACTAACTTTGGCGCCTCCGCCGATTGTAAGGAAATACCAGTTTCAGCAACTGACGACCTGCAAATTAGCCTGTTCGTCAAGAGTGGTGAAAGCAACAATATGAGATTTGACCAACTCCCCAACCAAGGAGTTTCTAACTTTACTCTCGCACTGAATGTCACCAATATGACCAATGCGGATCTCGTTATGACCTTCCCTGCCTTACAAGGTCTGAGAATAGCTGACTTTGCCATGGAGGATGATGGTGTCGAACTAGTCGTTGGGCAAGATTATGACGCTCCAGAGGAAGAATTTCTACCGGATGGAAAACTAAGAATCTACCAGCACGTTGACTATGAAAAATCAAACTGGCCTGTGGGCAGGAATCTATTTATCGACTTCACTACTGCTGTTCCTGAATCAAATGATATTCCTCAGTGGACTAACCTTAAGCCCGCAAACAATTCAATCATTCCACTAGTAACTGGAACTGAATACCTGACTGTCGCTGCTGAAGACTTGTCAGATTGGGCCACGGATTCTAATGGATGGAACCTCGACTGCGCGTTTACTGACTCCAGCTGGCAGTCAAGACAGGATGAGTCAGGAAACCTACTGATTACCTCACCGTCCGGCACCACATCATCGACTGCAACTTGTAGTGTAGTTGACCCGTTTGGCGCAACAGCTGCTGAGACCCTTGACTTCACTTTTGGACAACCATTTACTGCCAGTGCAGCAATCAACGATGGTGAAAATATCGCATTTACGGTTACTCCGACCGGCTTGGTGGCTGAAATGACCATCGGCGGGCACGCCCACCAAGATGGAACAATGGGGTCAATGCGCTCAGCAATGGCCAGCAGTGAACCTATTACCATTGCACTACCAATGGATGGGTTGAAACCCGGCATGGTGATGATTATGGGGAGCGCATCGGCAAATAACATGATGAATTTTGACTTCCTATTCGATTTTGGTCTAGAGAAACAAAGTCTACCGCCAATTATCTCACTGCGCAGCAGTTTTGACGGTAAAAATGCTACTTGGGACGCAACTGGCTTACAGTTTACGCTCCAGGGTACTGTATCTGATCCTGACGGTGAGGAGGTAGCAATGACATTACAATTGTGTGGTGCCAGCGCTACAGATTTTACTCAGGTAGGAATCAACTGGGAGATTGATGTATCAATTGCTACATGCGTAATGCAGGAGATTACGGTATACGATGTCACGATTACTGCAACCGATGAATCGAATATTGCTAGCACTCTTGAAGTCAATGTGGCAGATCCCAACACCCAGAGTGTCATCGACGACAACTCAAACTCGGATGATGATACATCGGGCGATGAGAATAGCATGCTACCAAGCATATCTCTGCTCGCTACCGTTTCGGTGGCGTTGGCTGGTGCAGCCCTCACCAGAAGGGACGAAGAATAAACCTTCAACGGATGTAGACTAGATGTTCAAGGCAACTGTTGAATCTTTGAGTCATGAGGGTGGTCTTCTCGCCCCTTTTACTGGCTCCTCTCCGGCTCTTGGTTCAATCATAATAAGAACCGATGACGGAACTTACATTGGAAAAGTCGATGGCGTTCTTGGCAACACTGACAATCCGATAGCTCACATCGCTCATCT
>DUJJ01000105.1:9134-9554 GCA_013329865.1 Candidatus Poseidoniaceae archaeon | reverse complement strand
TGTGTCAAGTCCTGTATCATGAACGATAGTGATACTGTCGTCACCACGATTGGCAATCCACAATTCATTTACCCTGCCTGGATGAAATTCTAAATCTCTTGGGTCAAACAAACCATCAGTTGAATCTGCGATTATGACTTCATCAAAACCAGTGCCAAATTGAGCCACTGTGTTTGATTCCTCACTTGCTTGAGCACTAGAAACGAGAGAAAACAGCAGGATGGATAAAATTAACAGACTCTTCCGCTTATTGGCCATGTATTGAAGTGGAAGAATTCCCTTTTTGATATGTTGCTTATTTTGTTCTCAAAATTGGCATCATTCCCATTCGATTGTGCCCGGCGGTTTGTGCGTAATGTCATAGACAACACGATTGACCGCCCCTTTGACAGTATTGGTAATTCTAGTACTTATCTTCTG
>DUJJ01000105.1:6147-8731 GCA_013329865.1 Candidatus Poseidoniaceae archaeon | reverse complement strand
ACAGTTTCGCCGTATGCTCTGACATCACCATGAACACCTACGCTCCTGACGGGCAATAGCGCAGCAAAGTATTGCCACGGTAACTCCATCAGCCCTTCTTCTGCAGCCTTTTCTAGCTCTTCTTCAACAATAGCGCAAGATTCTCTGACGACTGCAACACGTTCTGGTGTTAGTTCACCTAGAGTACGCACTGCTAAACCCGGACCCGGGAATGGTTGTCGCTCTGCAACATTAATAGATAGATGACGAGCGAGTTGTCTAACTTCATCCTTATACAACTCCCGTAGTGGTTCAACGACTTCTAGGGTCATATCCTCAGGCAGGCCACCAACATTGTGATGTGATTTGATGGTATCTCGAACGCCGCCCCCTGATTCAATCCAATCTGGTGCGATAGTGCCCTGAACTAGGTATTTTGCTCCACACTTCTTCTGCTCATCTTCGAATATCCTGATAAACAACTCGCCAATCACTTTGCGCTTTTCTTCTGGCTCTGTAACACCTTTTAGTGCCTCAAAATAGCGGTCTGCGGCTTTGACCGTAACCAGATTTTTTATCCCTTGATCAGCAAGCAGTGCTTCTATCTGCTCTGTTTCACCTTTACGCATGAAGCCAGTGTCAACATAGACGCAGTGCAATAAATCGCCCACTGCTTTGTTAGCAATAACTGCTGCAACAGTCGAATCAACACCGCCGGAGCAGGCGATGATTGCTACATCGTCAATTGTATTCTGTAATGAATCGATGGATTCCTGAACGAAATCATCGACGTCAAACATCTCAAGCGCCCCCGTTAACCTCGCGGTCTTGGGACTTTACTCTCTCGATTTGGTCTAACTTGTTCTGTTTCAATGCTGCAGCATGCTTTTCACTCTGTAGTGCCAACATCTGAACAGCTAGGTATCCGGCATTGTCACCTCGGTCGACACCAACGGTTGCTGCAGGAACTCCCGGTGGCAATTGAACAATCGACAACAATGAATCGAAGGGGACTCTCCCGCCGCACGGAACACCGATAACTGGTTTAGTGGTTATAGCCGCAACCGCACCCGGCAAAGCTGCGGCTAATCCGGCCATGGCGATGAATACCATGCAGCCATCTGCTTCAGCATCATGGATTATCTGCTCAACAAACTTTGGTGAACGATGGGCACTCGCAACACGAAGTTGGTAAGTAACATCAAACTGTTTCAATATCTTTGTACATTTTTCAGCAACGGGCATGTCCGAGGAGGAACCCAATAGTATAGTAACTTCCATAGAGGGCTGCCGTAACAGTCGGTTATTGTAGATGACTATTCATCTTCGCTAATGAATAGGGCCAAATCGATGTCAAGTTTGCGGAAATCAAACCTTTCACTCATTGGAATCCCAAAGATATCAAGACGCAGAGCCAAACCTTGTTTTGTCCGTGTTCCGTAAATTTGAGCAAAACTATCTTTATCAAACCGTTTCAATGCCATGGTGTTCTGGGCAAATCTCCGACTCTTGACATCCCAACCGCGCATAGACTCTGTTGGTAAGCGAGATTTTGGTGCCCAACTAACCTGATAGATTAGGTTAGAATCTTTAAAAATAAAATCTAATGACCGATAAATCATAACAAAAGCGAGGAATGAAGACAAAATTCCCAACTCAACTTGAAAGTTATTATTGGCCACCATTAGCCACGAAAACAAAGACAAACAACTGAAGAAGAATCCCAGCCCCACACGTTGAGAATTAAATATGCCCTGCCGGACACTAACCGCACCAATACCACCAACCAGCATCAGTATGACTGCGCCCGCACCGAGGAAGTTGATGAACTGCACGCCAGTATCCGTTAAGTAGACTATCACGGTCAAAACTAGCGGTAGTATACCCCATGAAAGTGGTAACAAAACCGAACCTGGATTGGGTTTTAACTCGATTTTTTCCCATCCGAATTTGACCGGGCTTTTGTCACGCGCCCTGGTCATGACAACCACTACTCATCATCAAAAGGGTGTTTTAGGCAGAGATTGCGAGCAGCATAGACCTCGTCAACTCGTCTTACTGGGGTAGTGATAGGAGCCTCGTGCAACGTATCTGCGTCGATTTGTAATACTTTGACAAAATCCTTGGCAAACTGATCGAGAGTGTCTCGACTTTCCGTCTCAGTCGGTTCAAACATCATACATTCCGGAACTACCAGCGGGAAGTATACTGTCGGTGCCATGTAGCCCTGATCGAGCAAGCCCTTGGCAACATCCATTGCTGAGATACCAACAGCCTCTTTAGCAGGTTGGAGGGAAATTGTAAATTCATGTTTTGCTACTTCCGCATCTGCCCCATCAACAAACATGTGGGATACGCCTGCGGCAGCAGCCTCTCTGTGGAGTGCGTGGCGTAGGTAATTAGCATTCAGCACAGCATGCTCAGACATATCTTTTAGCCCAAAGCCATACCTTCGATAGTAGGCCCAGCATCTGATTATTGCACCGGCGTTTCCGTGCCATTGTTGTACTTTGCCGATAGTGTGTTTTGGCTCATACCATGAATACCACATATCATCTACCGCAAACTGCTCTTCACCGCTAAGGACTGGACGCTTCTTGACAAT
>DUJJ01000105.1:5056-5760 GCA_013329865.1 Candidatus Poseidoniaceae archaeon | reverse complement strand
GGACCACCACCACCATGTGGCTGACTAAATGTCTTGTGAAGGTTGAAATGAACCGCATCAAATCCCATCATTCCTGGCGAGGTTCGACCTAAAATTGCATTGAAGTTTGCACCGTCGTAATACATTTGACCACCTGCAGCGTGAACGATTTCGGCTGCCTCAGGGACATCGGTTTCAAACAATCCTAAGGTGTTAGGATTGGTAATCATCATCAGAGCCACTGTCTCATCAACCACAGCTTTGAGAGCGTCTAGGTCTATTCGGCCGTTGGCTAGACTAGGTATCTCAATGATATCATACCCAGCCATTGCAGCACTTGCAGGATTTGTGCCATGAGCAGAGTCGGGCACAATAACCTTGGTCCTCTGGGTCTCACCACGATTTCTAAAATATTCCTGAACACATCTTACGGCAGTAAATTCGCCTTGCGCACCGGCGACTGGTTGCAAGGTTACTGCATCCATACCCGAGCATACTGCAAGCATGTGCTGCATTTCGTGGAAGATAGACAGCAATCCTTGAAGGTGATGTTCTGGTTGGTGCGGGTGGATATCAGCAATACCGGGAAGTTGTGCAATAACCTCGTTAACTCGCGGATTGTGCTTCATGGTGCAAGAACCAAGAGGATAGAATCCTGTGTCAATACCGAAGTTTCGGCGTGACAACCAGGTGTAGTGTCTGACCATCTCTGGTTCTGACAATCG
>DUJJ01000105.1:4182-4681 GCA_013329865.1 Candidatus Poseidoniaceae archaeon | reverse complement strand
GTCTTTGGCAACAGTGGCTGAGGTTGGGAATAACCCATCCCTGCACTACCGGCAAAATCAAACAAGCGACTCATGCAGCAACCTCCTTGATAGCACTCCAGACTGCAATATGGGCTGCGAGAAGTTCTATTTCCTCAGCCTTGGTCTGATCGGTTACCGAAACGAGGAGCCAGTTTCCTTGAGTAGGATACCAGCGCGAAAGGTCAAATCCGCCGATTATACCAACACTGTCCAAGTAATTCAGACAGTTAGCCGCACTCTTTGGTAACTCAACAACAAATTCGTTAAAGTGTGAACCTGCAAAGTGGGGCAGAGTAATGCCTTCAATTTCCGCTAACTTTTGCTTTGCTAATATGCAAGCAGACATGTTTCTGGTGGCTAGATGTTCTAGACCTTCTGGCCCAAGTAGCGACATGTGCATAGCGCCCATTAACGCAATAAGCGTTTCATTGGTGCAGATGTTTGAGGTTGCACGATGACGCCTGATGTGTTGTTCGCG
>DUJJ01000105.1:0-3810 GCA_013329865.1 Candidatus Poseidoniaceae archaeon | reverse complement strand
TCATCAACATCAATACTGCGACCGACAATTCTACCCGGCATGAGTCTAAGATATGGCTTGCTACAGGCAAATATCCCGTAGATTGGTCCGCCTCCGGTAGGTGGACTGCCGAACGGCTGACCCTCTCCGACTACAATATCAGCGCCGTAATTACCGGGCGCCTCGACAAGGCCCAAAGAGACTGGTTGGACGCCGACAATGAGTGCGGTATGTTCGCCGATTATCTCCTTAATTTGCGTCAGGCCACCATCCAAGATGCCCAGTGGATTCGGTTGCTCGACATAAACTCCACAAGAGCCTGCTGCGTCACTTACTGAGGTAAGGTCCAAAGTTCCGTCAGGATTGTGTTTGAGATATTTAATCGTAATTCCAGCGCCCTGACAGTAATTGTGCATAACCGACTTTCGATCTGGCGGAACTAACTCTGAGACATACACCGTATCTTTTTGTGTTGCTTTCCGATTGTGAACTCTGACTACGCAAGTGAGTGCTTCGGCGGCGGCGGTTGAACCATCATAAAGGGATAGATTAGCAATAGGTAATCCGACTAGTTCAGAAATCAGGGTCTGAAATTCCCACATGGCTTGCAGCATACCTTGACTGACCTCTGGCTGATATGGCGTGTAAGAGGTGAGGAACTCGCCACGGGTGACAAGTTGGAACACAGATGAGGGGACATAATTTCGATAAATTCCAGCGCCTAGGAAGGAAACAACATCTCCCATAGCACGATTAGCGCCGAGCAGTCGCTTAGCATCGGCAATAATTTCCTCCTCGGATTGTGGTGGTGGTAAAGGTAGTGGTTCCTGCATTCTGACATGTTCAGGCAAGTCACTAAAAAGGTCGTCAATGGATGTAAATCCCATCTCCTCAAGCATCTCTAATTCAAGGCCTCTATTGGGCAGTTGGTCGACCATACTTACGCTCTCCTTACGGCTAATTTAAACCCGTGCGCGTAACGCCCATAATATTCATGTTTTGGTGGACAAGTTTAGCATGCCAGATTTAGACAAATGGCGGCCGTACTACAATCGCTCTAACCGATTTCCGGGGACTAGCAACTACCATGACTTCATCACCCTCTGATACACCTGCTAAATATCCGATGCCAATACCAACATTGTCCAAACTGGGAGATGGTGCACCGGATGACAGTTTGCCAATTATATCTCCAGCGAGATTTGCAACCGCTTTTCCTGGCCTCGGTAATGGACCTTTTTCAGTATATTTAACACCCCACCAACGAGCGTCACTGGAGTCATGTGATTCCAGTTTGGATTTACCTATGAAGTCATGATTCATATCAAGACCAAATGGTACGTTGGTTTCCCATGAATCACGCGCCAGGAATTCTGTGGCTTCACTGAGTTGTGGCCAGCAAAAGTCCACCCCACTCAGCAAATACCCCTTTTCTAGTCGCAAAGTGTCCCGTGCCCCAAGCCCTACCGGAGTGGCTCCCGCGTTGATCAATGCACGCCACAACACACCGGCCTCAGAATTCGGTATGAAAACCTCATAACCAGATTCACCCGTATATCCTGTTCCTTGAATCCAACCCGTAACATTGAGTTGATTAGACTGTATGCGTTGCCATCCAAATCTGCTAACGTGATTATTAGACCCAATTACGCTAGAAATTAGCTGTTTAGCGGTCGGCCCTTGTAAAGCAATTATCGACGTTGCCGCAGATAGGTCTTCAATTATCACTGACTTGTCTTCGGGCAGGTTTTCACTGAACCATTGCCACATGACATCGATCATGGACGCATTGGGTACTCCTAGTATCTCCTGTTCTGAAACGACAGCAAATATCATGTCATCGATAATATATCCATCCTTATCAAGGAAATGAGTGTAAGCACAACGACCAGCAGAAATTGCTGTGACTTTTTGTGTTGCAATACTCTCGAGCCACTGTTTAACACGCGGACCAGTAAATCGGAATGTTCCCATGTGACTGACATCAAACATGCCGGCGCCGGATCTAGTCGCCAGATGCTCGTCTTTGATGTTGGAATACCATATCGGTAACTCAAAACCATGAAAGTCAACAATATTAGCTTTTAGAGCAAGATGCTCCTCGTAAAGGGCAGTCCTAACCAACTCTTCACTTGACATGATAATGCTAGCACTAGACGCTCCTTAAACAAGGAGGGACTAGTATTGAGCGGGGATTTGCTTTACTATTTCCTTTCCATGTCTCTCTATGGCCGAAATTAGGGCTTTTAATACTGATTCATCGATTAACGGATTAGCAACAACAGCCCTGATGACTACATCATCGCCGATGTTTGAGCGACTAACTAGATGAATGCCCTCCCTCATCAACCGATTTCTAATTTCAGTGTTCAATTCATTGAGGTCAACATCATCTGCTTCATAGCGGAAGCATATGTTGGTCCAGTTACGCTCAGACATCATGGCAAGAGATTCACTTTCGGTTACCAAAGATTCTAGATAATCAGAAAGTTTGCAGTATCTCTCAACCAATTTAGCCCAACCTGCATCGCCAATCTCACGCCATGCAATCCATAACTTCAGTGAATCATTTCGTCGACCACACTGTAGCGAATATCTTCCTAAGTCTATATCCTTGGAGTCTTCGTGAAACAAGTAGTGTGCTGCGTCACCGTGGGCACAAACTGCCCGCAAGGTAGCCTTATTTTTGGTAAGAAATACGCTACAAATCAGAGGCAAACCCATCATCTTGTGAGCATCCCAGCAAACACTGTCGGCCAACTCGATGCCATCCATCAATCCTCGATGGCGTTTAGAAAACAAACAACTTCCGCCCCAGGCGGCATCTACATGCAACCATATGTTGTTGTCATGCGCGATTTCAGCGATGTCTTTCAATGGGTCAAACGAACCTCTGACGGTGGTTCCTGATGTTGCAATGATGCAAAAGGGGGTTTGTCCGTTGGTTGTTGCACGGGTGATTTCATCAACAAGTGATTCAGGTTTCATTCTCCCCCTTGAATCACAAGCCACCTTTATCAGATTTTGATACCCTATACCCAAAACATTAGCAGACATAAGGACCGAGTAATGCGCTTCGGCTGAAACAAAAGCAACATGGTTTAATCCATCGAAACCTTGCAATGAAGACATTGGGTCTAATTGCTGGCGAGCACAAAGCATTCCTAACATATTACCATTAGAACCGCCCGTGGTCAGGGTTCCAAAGCCCTCACCATAACCGACAATTTCCATCATTCTCTCAATGATGGCTTTCTCTATCAAGGTGGCGATTGGTGACAATTCATAGGTATACATCGATTGGTTGGTCAGTGCCGCAATTACCTCGCCAACAAAACCCGCAATGTTCAATCCACCCCAGAGAGGATTCATGAATTCAGGACGGTTAGTTTTCACGCATTGGCGAAGAAACTCATCGACATCGTCAAGGATTGATTGACTGCCGTTTCCCTCCAATGGAAGCGACAAGTCTGTGGAGCGTTGGCGCGATGTCGCAGACATGTAATGAATGGTTTTTGTATCGTTGGTGGCCGATGAGTTGATGTATGATTCAATTCGCTCCACCAATTCATCAAGGAACTGGGCCAACTCTGTCCCTCGCATTATTTACCTCGCTGCGCGCTTATCCTTTGAATAATGCGGTTGGATGGACACTAAATGCCTGTAATTTCACCCGGATATTCATTTTGGATAAATAAATAATCAAAATGCATTCATTGTACGCAACGCCATTTTTTATCAGTATCTCAAAATTTTAGTTGTCTGCAGCCAAAATAATTTGTACTAAGTGTCAAATCTAGTATATTCGCTTAATGATTGGGAAATTCGTTA
>DUJJ01000081.1:4762-20358 GCA_013329865.1 Candidatus Poseidoniaceae archaeon | reverse complement strand
ATACATTGGGTAGCCGAATTCTGTAACTGTCTCATGTTTTCTGGCCGGCAAATCAATTTCAGTGGTTTGTGGTAAAAACGGGCTAGTCAAAACATGAGTGTAGTAGTTTAATCCGATAAAATCGGCTGATTTCCTGACCCGCTTTACCGATGTGCCATACATTCTTCCACGTTTGAGCGCGGAGATTATGGCACCATTCCAGATGTAGTTTAGAGCAAAAGAAGTCAACCAATGAAGCAAGTTCCATCTTCTGTAGGGGTCAAAAATTGTTACGTTTTTAGCTAGACCAATATACGAATTTGGGCTTAACGATTTCAGATTGTGGTAAACCTCTCCGTGCGCAATCATGACATTTTTCATCACTCTTATGGCTTTGATGGGAGACCTTTGTCCGGGTGGGAACATGCCCATGTGGTAACCCATTATCGAGAATACGTCAGGCTCATTCACGGTACACCATTTGGTCACCCGACTAGAAAAGTAGGGGAAAATACGATTGCAATAATCAACAAAATAACATAAATTTTCTCGCTCATAAAATCCACCTTTTTCTTCGAACCAGATCGGATGAGAAAAGTGATGTAGAGTAATCATTGGCTCTATTCCCTTGGCGATAAGCGAGTCAACCATGGCAGAATATTTCTCAATAACTTCGATATTCCAATCTCCTTCATTTGGTTCGATTCTACTCCATTCTATTGAAAATCGGTAACTGTTTACCCCTAGTTCGACTAACAACTCATGATCCTGTTGCCATCGTCCCCAGTGGTCACAAGCCAAACCGCTGGGTTCCTTGCTCTCGCTTGCTTCGAATTGAGTCCAGTTGTTTACATTGCCACCTTCTATTTGATGGGCAGCAGTTGCAACACCCCACGTAAATGCATCAGGAAACTCAATTTTGTCGAGGTTTACTTTAGTCCAATCAAGGTGTTTTTCAGGGAATATTAGGTGGAAAAAGCTGACAATAGCGATATATGTCACCAACGCAAAAATGCCTAGTGTGGTCCACTCCATAGTGATGTTACAATAAATCCGGTTATCAAGTTTCGCGTAGTAGTAATATTCATGTGGTGTAAAATTGATTGTAATTTTAGCACCATATGCCAGTTGATATGCTTCCCAACCAGGTAGTTGAGAGACCTTTGGAGTTATTGGCCATAAGCTTGAGCAAAAACTCAACGGTAAGTGGTGGATAAAACCATTATATTGGCTCACAGTAATTGTTGTATTGTCAATTCCTGTGGTGTATTATCTCTGGTGATAACGGCGATTAACTGTGATGCCAGCAGCTGCTAATACAGCAATTAGAGTCACAAGGCTACCAAAACCGGGTGTGTTTTCGCTATCGCTTGAACATCCATCACCCAGTGAATCTGTGCCGCCCCAATTGCCGTCGTTGTAGTAACAAGATGACCAAGTCTTGAACCAGTCACCGTGGGGATAGCTAGTTTTGTTGCCATCTGAGTCTGTTGCCTTAACTCGCCAATTCACATATGTATGGTCATTTGGTGGAGTTAGCGAGATTGAGTGTAATCTTTCCTCAACCTCTGCGTCCATTGTGACTGGTGGGTCACAGATTCCATCGTTTGTGCATATTTGGGTGATTATCTCAAAGGTTGTTCCGTTATTGTATGCCTCTGGGCTCATCTCGATGGTAAGAGACCATTCTTTATTATCAATTGAGGGACTGTCCCTAGTCACTACTGTAAATGGGTCGTCCTCACTTGGATTGACATCTACTCCACCCTCACCTGCGCCAATTGAGGTCGGCAAGAGTATACAACAAACAACTGCGAGAAGTAGAGTCGATTTCATACGCATGTATTATCCATAGCAGCGAGTTATTTAGTATTAATTAAACCTCACAGTCACCTATTTTCATTTAAATTAACGACAGATACTTCCAATCTTTCATGGGTTGGATGAACTTCGACTAGTTGCACTTGAACAGGTAGAACATCAGCAATCACTTCTGCAGCAGAAAGTGGTAATTCGATTCGACGAGCGATTGGGTCGTATCTAATCCAACCTTCTGACAAGTCTAGATGATCTGATAAATCAACCATGTCATCTCTTGCATCTCCCTCATTGGTTGGAATCGCACCAAATAAAATCGTGTCATCAGTGCTAATGACTTCATAGGGTCTCAGCGTGATTTCCGCCCTTCGTCTGAATCTTGCTCGTAATTGACCAGCATCTTTGAAATTTGCAGTGCAAAACTTAACGTGAAAACTCATATCTTTCGCATGCTGTTTGAGCCTAGTTGCCAACTCATACGAACCTTCAGCAGCAGCGGTCATTGCGCCGCTTAAATTAAATCCACGAATGTCCATATTGGCCTGATTTCCGATAGTTATCTCGAGCTCGTTGAGATTCAAAAATTGAACATTTGAGCCATCCATCTCACTCAACAGCGCAAACAACTCGTCTGCTTTATCCGGC
Organism: Candidatus Poseidoniaceae archaeon; assembly: GCA_013329865.1. GTDB lineage: Archaea > Thermoplasmatota > Poseidoniia > Poseidoniales > Poseidoniaceae > MGIIa-L1 > MGIIa-L1 sp8725u. The sequence goes on along the minus strand of DUJJ01000081.1, from coordinate 17,916 downwards.
TCGCACGGCAACTCAATACCAACATTGATACCGAATTTGTGACATTCGTCAATGACTCTGACATATCTCGCTAGTTTACCATCCAGCAGGTGGAAACGAATTTCATCTAAACCAGCATCGGCAAATCGCTTACTGTGGACTGGGTCAAATGGTATCGAGGTGTATAGATGAATATGGTGCTGTTGACCAAACGCCGCTTTCAATTGTCTGATTGCTTCAAGTGATTTTTCCATGTCGAGCATTGGATCTCCACCAGTTATACCTGTTCCAGTGGCATTCATTGCTCTTCCTTCTTCAATTACTGCAGCCCAGTCGTTACATCGGCGTTCGTTGGCAAACATGTCTGGCGATTCCCTACGATTGTCGGATAGTGGACAATAATCGCATCCCCAGTGGCATTTACCAGTGACAAATAGCACTAATTTACTACCTCTTTGACATTGAATACATCCCTCCGCTTCACCAAATTCGGCGGGGGAAATTTCAGTAGCCATCGGCAATGGTCCAACCATGTTAACATGAGGCGGAGAGTGCTTCAGGTTTCAAAGTCTCGTATGTCATCAACGATTATTATGTGTTATCTGGTTAATTAACCAGCGATGAAATCTTCGGTCATCGGTCAGCTCTGGATGGAACGTAAGTGCGAGTTTGGAGCCATCCAGCACACCAACGGTTTCATCGTTGAGCATAGCTACCTTCCGACAATTTATCGACTCTTGATTGAATCGCGGTGCTCTTATGAATACTCCTGGAAAGGCATCCTGTTGGCTTTTTGCTGCATGCTTTGCCATTGGTAATGGTTTATGATTGAATTTGTCTCGTGCCAATTCAATGGTTGCATCTTTAGTATTGTCAGGTGTATCTAGGGAAATCTCTACTGGGGCTTCGAAGGAAAATCTTTGCCGCCCCCAAGCATTACGAGCCACTTCAACATCGATGAATGGAGTTTGATCATGGCCGGGATTAGCCAATAATATTGCACCTGCACAAGTGCCCAAAACGGGTCTGTCTGGATACGTTACCATCCAATAAAAAATCCCGTCTAATAGCGACTCACTTTGGCTTGCAATCCGCATCGTGGTTGATTCACCACCCGGAAGAATTAGGCCATGTATCGTGCTATCGATGTCAGATGCTTTTCTGAGCTGAACTATTTCCACTTCTGCATTCATTTCATACGCAGCATGTTGGATTGCTTCGCAGTGTTCGTGACGTGCACCCTGTAACATTGCTACACCAATGCGCACCATGTATAGCGGTCATACTTGTCATCTATGAGTTCGCCGCTTCCGTACATTAATTGAATAACCAGCACCAACAGGATTTAGCATGGCAGAGCATCAAGGGGATTGTTTCCTTGTCCCCGGTCCTGTGCGTATGAATCAAAGATGCCTCGATGCCATGGCAACCCCAGCAATAACAGCAAGGGGCACTGAATTCCGTGATGTTATGGCAGATTTGAATTCAGGACTTCGTTATGCGTTCAACATCGCACCATCTGAGCCAAAACGAAAAACCCATTCTTGGGCCGGTGATGATGATTACAAAGTAATGGCTGTCTCTGGCAGTGGAACCGCCGCAATGGAGATGGTCATTGCCAACAGATTTCGACCAAATGATCTTGTTCTAGTTCCGACAAACGGTAAATTTGGTGAGCGAGTAGCAGAAATGTGTAAACGTTTCTGCAAGGTCAAGCACATCCAATATGAATGGGGTCGAGCATTTGACTTGTATGAATTAGAACAACAACTTGAGCGAAAATGCTACGAAGCAGTATTAATCTGTCATAATGAAACAAGCTCGGGCATAACTCAGGATGCGCCGGCGATTGCTGAGATGTGCAATCGATATCAAACCCCGTTCATACTTGATGGAATTACTTCAATTGGCGGCTTGCCAGTCGATCTTGGAGCATGGAACGTAGAAGCCGCAGCAATGGGTGCACAAAAGTGTACGGCTGGACCCTCTGGAATTGCAGCAATCGCATTTAATTCTAGATTTTACGAACGGTGCAAAGCCATCAAGGAGCAAGGAGATATTAACCCCTTATTTTATCTCGATTTCGTCTCGGCTTTCAAGAAAGGCGATGACGATCAAACCCCTTGGACACCAGCGATTAATTTGGCAATGGGCTGGGCTGCTGCCCTAAATGTATTGAAAGAGGAGGGCTTAGTTAACCGCTGGAATAGATGCAGTGAGCTAGCTCAGGGTGTTCGAAATCTATTCTTAGATTTGGGTTTTGAACTATTAGCAGATGTTTCACAAAGAAGCGCTACTGTTACAGCAATATTGTATCCTTCAGGCATCGACGATAATTGGCGGGCAGATTTGAAAGAGAAGTATCAGACTCAGGTCATTGGGGCACAAGACGACCTCAAAGGCAAAATGTTTCGGGTAGGGTCAATGGGTGAGACAACCAAGGAAGAAATGATTGAGGGATGCAAAAGAATGTTACATTGTTTCCGTGAACACGGCCATGATATTCCTGAAGTCGATGTAGCGGGCTACTTCTGAGGTGTAGTAATGAGCCGATACATCGTACTTGGTCGCTTCCAACCATTCCACAGAGGGCATGAATACCTGCTTAATTGTGCTTTTGAGTTTGCCGAAGAAGGCGAGGTTGTGATCGCAGTTGGCTCGGCTAGTAAAGGCTGGGAATCGAATAATCCGTGGACCTTAGATGAGCGCAAAGCAATGATAGAAAACTGGTTGACAGCTAATAATAAAGTTGCCACTATAATTGGTATCAATGACATTAATGATCCACCTAGATGGGTTAAACACGCTGCTAAAATTCACGGTGAGGGTGTGCTTGTAACCTCAGATGAGCCAACCAAAATGTTGTATGAAAATGACAATTTCCCGGTCAAATTTGTGGAGTTAAATAACCGAGAAAGTTTCGAAGGCTGGCGGGTAAGACAAACCCTTCTGATGCTGTCTACAGTATATGATGACGATGCGGTAAGAGAGGTTCTTGCTGCCGCAATTCCTGAGTCAGTGGTCAATTGGTTAATCGAACAGGATGCGATTTTCCGGCTGTCAACAATGGTCTCTGGCGTCAACGTTGGCTAATCATCTGATGCCACAACAACTCTTGAGGCAACTAAAACTCTCTGCTTGTACATATAACCTGCTTCGATAACGTCGACAACCATGCCGGCAGGGAAATCTTCAGATGCTGGTATTGTGGTTATGGCATCCATTTTCGCTGGGTCAAATTTCTTTCCTTTCGCATCGATAGCCGTGACACCTTCGCCAGACAATTCATGCCACATTTTGTTTCTTAGTAACCGGAGTCCCTGAGCGAGGGGTGATTGGTCACCTTCCTCAATATTGGCCATGGCGCGGTCAACATCAGCAAGTACAGCAAGCATTTTCCTCGCCAGGCCCATACTACCATATTGGATTAAATCAGATTTTTCAGCCAAAAACCTCTTACGAATATTTTGAATTTCTGCGTCTTTGTACGCGATTTCTTTTTCTGCTGTTTCTGCCCTTGCAAGAGCCGCTTCTAGAGGGTCTTGCTCCTCTACTACGCCTACCTCCATCGTTTCTGCATCCTCTGCAATTATTGGAGTATCATCATCGTTTGATTCGACAGGTATCTCCTCATCTGACTCAGGCATGGTGGTTGCTAATGGCGCTTATTTTTCAAACCGTCGTATTCATCTCCGTAAATAATTGCTAAGATTTACCTCACCATGACCCCATTGAGATGCTTCAAGATGCTCCCTGCCAACGATACCGATGTTATCTGTCCCTGTTTGCCATTCAGTAACTGCGTGAACTAACAATTTTGAATTTCTGCTATGAGCCTCGTAAGTAGGGATTATTTTCGGGTCCTCTTTTTCATCTAGAGTTTCACCTAGTTGTTTCCTGCGATCCATCCAGTCCATACACACTTTGTCAGCAAATTCTTCTTCCGGTAGATTGGTTAATCGAGCAACTAGAGTGTCCCAAGTAGCCATTGAATAGAGGTCGTTCCTATCGGTTATCTCACGGTCTAAGGCCACATCAAGGTATAAGTATGATCTGGCCTCCCAGCATTCCCAATTTCCCGGGCTAGCGAATTGCATGAATTGCAGTAATCCTTCCTCGCCGTTCTCGATTTCCAGCAATACATCTCTTACTGAGCCATCCATTGCCCCTATGGTTTCCATCCAGTCAAGTATTTCCGCTTCACAATCAATGTCGAATGCACGGTTCAAACGGGGCAGTTTAGCAGGTCTCAAATGACGTAACTTTGCTCTAGACATCAATTGGTAAACATCATTCCACGGCGTGTCTAAAATCTCATCAAGGGACTTCTCATTGACTATCAGCAGAACAGTCTCTATCCCCATATACACCACCAGAACACCGTCTGTTTTGATGTCATCGGAAATTGTCTGTTGCAAAACCTTGCAGGCTCGATAATTTCACTCTTGTTCGTAGGCTTTCACTATTCCATAATCGTAGCATAGAATGAAAAAACACAACATATTTCAAGAGCAGGTGATGGCAGGAAGTAATCAGGGGTCCATATGGCTACTATCAAAGAGCAAATCGAGTTGATTCGCGCTGAGATAGACAAGACTCAAAAAAACAAGGCTACTAATGCCCACATTGGCAAATTAAAAGCCAAGATTGCTCAATTGAAATTGAAAGAAGAAAAGGCTGCTGCTCATTCAAAAGCCAGTGGTGGTGGCAAGGGTTTTGAGGTCAAGAAATCTGGTGATGCCACTGTTGCATTGGTTGGATTCCCTTCTGTTGGCAAATCTACCCTGATTTCTAAGGTAACCGACGCTCATTCCGAGGCTGGTGGTTATGCATTCACGACATTAACATGCATTCCAGGCGTTATGGAGCACCGAGGTGCTAAAATCCAAATCTTAGATTTACCCGGATTGATAAAAGGTGCATCTGAAGGTAAAGGCAGAGGTCGAGAAATTCTCAATGTAATTCGCAGTGCAGATATGACATTATTTATTGTTGATCCATTCCAAGATGGCCACTTCAATGTCCTACACAGAGAACTGCACAATGCGGGTTTACGATTAAACGAAACCAAACCACCAGTCTTCATCAAGCGGGTCGATAAAGGTGGAATTGATGTACGGTCAACTGTTGAACAAACGCACTTGACCGATGCAGATATCGGTGAAATTATTCGTTCTTTTGGCTATACCTCGGCAGTTGTTACACTCAGAGAGAATGCTACAGCAGAGCAGATAGTTGATTGCTTGGCAGGGAACCGAGTCTATGAAAAAGCCGTAATTGCAATTAATAAAATCGATATAGCAACCGAAGACGAGTTGGTCAAAGCAACTAATGCGTTACCCGGTGATTGGCCAGTGATGCGTATCTCAGCGTTCAAGGATATCGGACTAGAGGAATTGAAGGATTTCATTTATGATAATCTTGGTTTCATGCGGGTATTCCTCAAGCCACAGGGACAAGAAGCAGACTTAGATGAGCCGTTGATAGTGAAAGATGATTCAACTGTTGAAAATATCTGTAACAAATTGCACCGTGACTTTGTTAGGAAATTTCGCTTTGCTCGAGTAAAAGGTCCAAGTGCAAAATTTGACTGGCAGCGTGTGGGACTCGATCATCGCCTGCTTGATGGTGATTTACTAACCATCGTAGTGAAACGTTAATCCCAAATGCCCATATCCATCTTGGCGTCTTCTGAGGCATGAATTTTCGGATCCCATCTGGGTGACCAGACTAGATTGACATGAACTGATCCGATGCCGTCTGTGTTGAGCGCAGCACGATGAGTCGCCGCCATGATTTCAGCCGCTGCTGGACACCCAGGACTGGTTAATGTCATATCAATTTCAGCGTGTAAAAGCTCCCCTTTGGGCTCAATACGCACATCATAAACAAGTCCTAATTCAACGATTGAGATCTCCAATTCTGGGTCCTCTACTTCATCGAGTTGTTGAAAAACTAATTCTTTGTCAATCATAGTAACACTAGACCTGTAATTTAATTTCCTTCATTACCTTATCAAACATATTCCTAAAACCGTTTGACCTACTGGGTGATAGCGAGTTCAGGATTCCCATTTCAGTGGCGAATTCAGGGGTTAATTCCAACACCATGTCAGCGTCGACACCGTGAATAGCCATAGTTAGTATACCCATTAACCCCTGAACTAATTTGGAATCAGCGCCGGAATAAAAATTCACATTAGAGTTCACGACTTCAACTCGGACATGTGCCTCTGACTGGCATCCTTGAACACGAGTATTGTCATTCCATTGCTCAATTGGCAACAGATTTACCTCCTCCGCCAAGTCGAAAACCATCTCCAAGCGTTCCATTTTGTCTTCAATATCCTGAAATTCATCAATTAACTCACTTAGTTCTTTGGAGTAAGTCATGCGAATCGCTCCAGTATTTCGGACAGATAATTAACAAATGATACGACTTCTTCATGAGTATTGTAGAAGTAAAGCGAAACTCGAACCGTCCCGGTAATCTCTAACCTGTCGAGTAAAGGCTGCGCACAGTGATGTCCGGTTCTGACGGCAAAACCGCGTGCGTCTAGTAGATGAGCCATGTCTTCGCTGTTCATCGTCGGGTGAAGAAATGAGACCACAGCAGCGTCCTTGTCATCATGACGGCCATAGACAGTCATACCCATTTCTCGTAGTTGTTGTGATAACCATCGGGCAGATTGCAGAATCCTTTTGTGTTCTGATTTAATATCTACTTCGTTGAGCCATTTAATCGCCTCAGTCCAACCGATTGCTTCAGCAATTCTAGGGGTTCCGGCCTCGAACTTTTGCTCGTTTTGTTGATAGGTTGATCCGTGAATTGATACGGTTTCTATCATGTCACCGCCGCCCATAAATGGCTTCATCTCAGCAAATGCGTCATCGGAAACTAGCAGAGCACCAATGCCGGTTGGTCCACACATCTTGTGCGCTGAAAATGCCATAAAATCAGCTCCTAGCTTGTTGAAGTCAATGTCTTGATGTGGCGCACTTTGTGCCGCATCGAGCAGCACCTTGGCACCGTTTTGTTGAGCAACCTGAACGATTTGTTCGACTGGATTGCAGACACCCAACACGTTTGATATGTGAACAACGCAGACTAGTTTTGCGCCATCTATTGCCGCCTCAAATAAGTCCATATCTAACGTCAGGTCTTTCTGCACTGGGACATATCTAAGTTCAATGTTCATTTCCTGAGCCAGCATTTGCCATGGTACGATGTCAGAATGATGTTCCATCTCTGTGAGAATGATGGCGTCACCATCCGATAGGTTTGCTCTGCCCCAAGCATGGGCTACCAGATTTATCGCTTCAGTTGTGCCACTGGTTATGATCGCCCGATTGGCATTGAACCTTGCCTTTAACTCTCGCCGACAAGATTCGTATCCCTCTGTTGCTTCGCCTGCTAAAGTGTGAACAGCTCTGTGCACATTGGCATTTGAATTTGAGTAATAATCATTCATTGCGTCAATAACTGAATTTGGTTTTTGAGTAGTTGCAGCATTGTCAAAGTAAACCAACGGATAGCCATTGATCTCGCGCTGCAAAATAGGGAAATCTTCTCGCAAAACTTTCACCTCACTCGTCAATTTCTTGAGAGAGTGCTTCAAGTAAAAAGTGTCGGGTTGTTTCGTTGTGCATTTTTGCGAAGCTACTTATCAGAAAACCCTCGACTATAACCGCTTGAGCATCACTAGGGGTAAATCCACGAGCCATCATGTAGTGAATTTGTTCAGCATCGACAGAGGAACTCGCTGCGCCGTGAGCAGCGCTGACATCATCTGATAATACCTCTAATTCCGGTATCGATTCTGCTTTTGCTTCCGGTGATAGCAATAGATTCTTGAATACTTGACCAGCGTCTGTCTTATCACAATCCTCATCGATTGAGAGTAGACCTGTTCCGATCGCGTGGCCTCTTTCCGAGCACGCCGACTTCACGGTCAGTGAGGAGTTGCTGTGACCGCTTTGGTGGTGGATTTCGATATGGTGATCATCAACTCGAGTAGTTTGACAGTTGACTGCAATATTTTGGATAAGTGTGGCATTTGTACCCTTTAAGTAGGTTCTAATGTCACTCTTGATTCTACTGCCTCCAGTTGATAATTCGCCGTATTCAAGAGTTGAGTCTCGGGCAATAGTCCAGTCTTCAGCGCGCAACATTGTTGCTGCTTCACCAAGTTTATTGACAATACCAAATGAGAGGTTTACATTAGGTTGAATCGTGCCAGTTATTGATAACCCAAACCACTTGGTTGCGCCCGTAATGTGAACCATGATACTACCGGAAGATTTCGCTTCAATATGTAGGTTACATGAGTTTGTTTCGGCTTCGTTAGAAACTTCTATGTGTAGCGCGTCCATATCATCATCAAGGACAACTATGTGTTGCTGATGATTTGATTCTGCAAGGAAAGCACGAGATATTTCATCGTTGTTTGGGATTTTTTCAGTAGTTGTTGACCGGATTTCATCACCGTTAATAGTCACTTTACTGGTTTCGATTTTTGGTAGTGAATCCACTTTGGTTGGATGAACTCTTTTCCAAGAAGTGTAGCGCCAGAGGTGTTCAGACCTATTGGGAACGGGGATGTCTAGATAGCTCATCCAATAGCACCTTCCATCTCAAGTTCGAGGAGTTTGTTTAGCTCGACTGCATATTCCATAGGTAACTCTCTGGTAAACGGTTCGAAGAACCCGTTAACAATTAGTCCCATAGCCTCTTCTTCGCTAAAACCTCGACTCATGAGATAGAATAGTTGGTCACCAGATATTTTCGAGACACTGGCTTCATGCTCTAGGTCTGCAGTTGAGTTACTTACTTCCATTGTTGGATATGTGTCAGATCTAGAGTCTGCATCAAGCATTAATGCATCACAGACGACTTTGGAGCGGCATCCGTGTGCTTTTGGATTTACTTTCAACAGACCACGATACGATGACCGGCCGCCATTCTTTGAGATTGATTTTGACAGGATGTTGGATGTGGTGTTGGGAGCAAGATGGTGGACTTTGGCACCAGCATCTTGATGTTGTCCTTCACCAGCATAGGCAACAGAAATAATTTCAGCGTGAGAGCCTTCTCCTTTGAGAACAACTGATGGATACTTCATAGTCAGTTTAGAGCCAATGTTGCCGTCTACCCATTCAACTACGGCATTCTTGTGTGCAATGCCTCGCTTGGTAACCAGGTTGTAAACATTAGCGGACCAGTTCTGGACAGTCGAGTAGCGAATCTTAGCGCCTTCCATGGCGATAAGTTCCACAACTGCTGAATGAAGTGAATCAGTTGAGTATGTTGGTGCAGTGCAACCTTCGACATAATTGATGCTGCTGCCTTCATCAGCAATGATTAGCGTTCTTTCAAATTGACCCATATTCTTGGCGTTGATACGGAAATATGCCTGAACGGGCATTGCTACATGGACTCCTTTGGGCACATAGATGAACGAGCCACCACTCCAGACAGCAGTGTTCAAAGCCGAGAATTTGTTGTCTCCGTATGGGATTACGGTGCCAAAGAATTTCTTTACCAACTCAGGGTGTTCTTTCAAACCGGTATCCATGTCGAGGAAAATTACTCCTTGTTCCTCTAGGTCTTCTCTGATTGAATGGTATACTGCTTCTGATTCATACTGTGCGGTAACGCCACCTAACCATTTTTGCTCGGCTTCAGGAATTCCTAATCTGTCAAAGGTGTTTTTGATATCGTCTGGAACATCATCCCAGTCGTTTTCAGTTTTGTCAGACGATCGTAGGAAGTAAGTTACATCGTCGAACTTAATTGATTCTAACATGTTGCAGTTACCCCAGTCAGGCATAGGTCGCTCGATAAAGTGATGATATGCTTTTACTCTCATTTCGGTCATCCATTCTGGTTCACCCTTCAATTCTGAAATGTCTCTTACCACCTGTTCTGACAAGCCATTGTCAAATCTGATAGTTGCATTTTCCGGATCGTGGAAACCGTATTTGTACTCGCCTACTGCATTAATTGCTTCATCACTCATATTCATGCCTCCAGCCAATCGTAGCCCTTGTCTTCCAACTTCAAGGCCAACTCAGGGCCACCTGTTTTCACAAATTTGCCATCAATCATGGCGTGAACGTAAGTTGGTTTGACAAGGTCTAACAGACGCTGATAGTGGGTAATCACCATGACTCCGGTACTTTCGGCGGTCTCGTTGATACCTTTTGCGACCAGTCTCAGGGCGTCGATATCCAAACCAGAATCGGTTTCATCGAGTAGCGCAAGGCTTGGTTTGAGTAGCATCATCTGGAGCATTTCCAAGCGTTTCTTTTCGCCACCGCTGAACCCGTCATTAACATAGCGTGAGAGGAAACTTTTGTCCATCTCTAGTTTTTCCATTGCGGCGTTGAGTTCTTTGCGAAAGGCGCGTGCTTTGACGTTTTCTTCTCTGACATTATTCACTGACTTTTTCAGGAAATTTCCAACTTGGACGCCCGGAATTGATGGTGGATATTGAAATGACAAGAACATACCAGCTCTCGCTCTTTCAAACACATCATAGTCGTCTAGTGGTTTGCCAAGGAAGTAAATTTCCCCGCTTGTTACCTCAAACGCAGGGTGGCCCATTAAAACATGGGCAAGAGTTGATTTTCCGGCTCCATTTCTTCCCATAATTGCGTGAATTTCTCCGGAGTTTATGACAAGGTCTAAGCCTTTGATGATTTCTTTACCCTCCACTGACACATGGAGTTTACGAATCTCTAAGACAGGTTCTGACAACTTCTCACCGGGTTAATCCACAAGATTCACCTTTATCAATGAATGTAAAGTACTGGGCCGCAGTATTACGGTTTTAGGTTGGCCTAAACCTACAAACAATGAAAAAGTATTACACCTTACAACAGCCATGACTGAGGACGACCTTGTTGCTAAATATGCGGCGGAGGCGAAAAAATCTCTCGATGCTGAAGCAAACAAACGCATCCAAGAAACAGTCGACCCGGTACGTGAGGCTGAATTACTCTCAATGTCGATATTTGAATTATTGGATTCTGATGACCTAGTGCCCGCATTACTAGCCCGCCTTGGTAGTGTTAGAGCCGCTCTTGATGGTCACGGTGGCGGTATCAAAGTTGAATCACATACCACATCCTCTGTCGCTGACGGCGCCACGCTAGATATGGTCCTAGACCTAACCGGTGCATGTTTATCATGCGGCGCTGCGCCTGGCACACTTGATGGGATTAAGGCGGACTTGGAGTCAGACTCAGAACTAGAAAATATCCGATTTTCTAGCAAATTACTGGATACTTTCGATGAGTTGGGCAGGGAGTTCATTCTCGCTCACGGCAATGTTGAGTTTGTTTGATGGTTCCTAAATTTGATGGATTAATTCAAATCACTAAGTCATCAGCCTAGGCTATGCCAGCGTGGTCTGACCAGCGTAGACCTGACCCGCAACCATGTCGTGATGGTGACGAGGGTCTGTTTGAGGTGACGGTCAGAGACGGTCGGGCGCGAGTTGGAAAGTTGCACACCAAGCACGGTATTTTGACAACACCAGCCCTGCTTCCGGTAATTAACCCAAACATTCGAACTATCGAACCTCGCGAAATGTGGGATAGATATGGGATAGGTGCCTTGATTACTAATTCATATATCATTAGAAAACATGCCGACTTGAAAGACAAAGCAACAAACGAAGGGGTTCACTCATTGCTGGATTATCCTGGCATTGTGATGACTGATTCGGGAACTTTCCAATCATATGTTTATGGCGACATTGATGTTGGAGTCAGTGAAATCGTTGATTTTCAACGAAGTATTGGAGTTGATATAGCGACGATGTTGGATGTTTTCTCTCGCCCAGACATGACCTATACCGAGGTTGAGAATGCGGTTGCTGAAACTATTGGACGGGCTCAAAAATCTTTAGACAGCGCAAAATCGACGATGCTGAATGGACCAATTCAAGGAGGAATATATCCAGAATTAAGACAACAATCAGCAACTGAAATGGCGAAGTATGATTTCGCTATCCACCCAATCGGTGGGATTGTTCCCGTAATGGAACAACAACGATATCGAGATTATGCAAAAATTATGCTGGCTACAATTCCGTTTTTGCCGCGGAATCGGCCAGTTCACATGTTTGGTTGCGGCCACCCAATGCTGTTTCCTATGTCAATTGCATTGGGTGCTGACCTTTTTGATTCAGCCGCCTATGCATTATTTGCCCGTGACGGCAGAATCTTAACACCATGGGGCACTGAAAAATTAGACAACTTAACCGAATGGCCAATAATCACACCGTGTATCAGTTTGCACACGCCGGAACTGGTGAGAAATCTACCAAAGGGCGAAAAAATTGTGCTACTTTCAAGATACAACCTTGAGATCACTTTGGCTGAATTGTCCCGCTGCAGGCAGGCAGTTAGAGACGGAAGCATTTGGCGTTTAGTAGAACAACGAAGCCATCAACACCCAGCCTTGCGAGATGCTTTTTTGTGGCTAACAACTAACCCAGCAACAGCTCACTTAGTTCAACAACAGCGCGCTGGAATTCCACTCGACGAAACTACTTCATCACAAGATGTGAGTAATCTCGGCCGTTGGGAAAGTGCTTGGAATTGGATTATTGATGCTCAACAAACCCCACGTAAAGGAGGCGAGCAGTGGGCCGGTAACGACACTATTAGACGACCTCACATTATTGCTGCGAAAAACCTGCTCAAGCATCGTTGGCACCCCTCAAGTTCGCCGAATTCAAGTGATGACTCTGTCCTGATATTCTACGGTCAGTCAGGGCCGTGGAGAGATAAATGCGACCGGGTTGTTGCGAAGTTAACCAAATGCGTACCTAGTCTTGAAATTATGGTCAATACGCCAATCGGCTTAGTACCCTACACTCTTGAAGACCTAAATCCATTCTGCCATGTCGAAGGACCTGGCTGGTTATGGACCAACCATCTAGATATGGCAAAATTAACCACGGAATTGGAACATCTTGGGTTGGCTGGTAGAGGAATCATTCCAGTTGACTTGCGCAGTGAAAATTTTGAAGCAGAAATTTATCAAAAGTTGAACGACCATAACTTCGTCCACCGATTCGAATTGATTGACAATAAAATAATCATTCCGGATGATGAAGCATTCATGGCAAGTTTGATTGCACTTAACAGGCGCAAAGCTCGTGA
>DUJJ01000081.1:0-4375 GCA_013329865.1 Candidatus Poseidoniaceae archaeon | reverse complement strand
GCGATGGAATTTGTTGTTAACAAGCACGGTAGAATCAAAAATTTGTTGTCTTCAACTGGTGAGCACATAGCAAGCTTCAGACTTGGCGACGGCGGTTTATCATTGTCCAATAAGGGGGCGATTGAATTATTCAATCGTCGGCGAAGACCGCTACCAAATGGGTTTTGTGACACATCCATAGAGGCATACTCTGGGGAAGGTTTAGCTATAGTAACAGTCAATGATGATGCAGTGCCTTTTGTGCGCAGGGGACGAAATGTGTTCCACGGTTTTGTAACAGGTTGTGACCCATGGCTAAGACCCGGTGAGGCGTGTTTAATTTGTTCTGAGGACGGGGAAATAATCGGTCATGGTGTTTCCAATTCAACCGCAGCAGACCTCAGTTCGATGCTAAAGGGTGTCGCAATCAAGACCCGCGATGGCATCAAGGAAGATGTTTAGCCGGCCAATTGTGCGTAGCATTCAAAGGTTGCCTGTTATCTCCAAAGGCTGAGGTACTATGTCGGAGGTTGAGTATATCATTGAGACCACGGATTTATCCAAGTCTTATGGACCACATTTGGCTCTTGAAAATCTCAATCTTAAAATCAGAAAGGGGGCAACTGGATTACTTGGCCCCAATGGGGCTGGCAAATCGACATTTCTTAAGACAATACTTGGTTTAATCCAGGCAACATCTGGGCAAGGTACCGTCTTGGGGCATGATATCCGAACTGAAGGTGCTGCGATACGTTCGCGTATCGGTTACATGCCTGAATATGATGCGCTTAATCCAGATATGGAAGCAATTCATCAGGTGAAATACTCGGGTGAATTGCTCGGTATGAATCCCACTATCGCAATGTCTAGAGCACATGAAGTCCTGCACTATGTCGGTCTTGGCGAGCAAAGATATCGCAATATTGGAAGTTTTTCAACCGGTATGAAACAAGCCACTAAACTGGCCTGCAGCATAATACACGACCCAGAGTTGATAATTGCCGATGAACCATCAAATGGATTGGATACAAACTCTCGTGAGTTTATGATTTCCACTCTGCAAAATATGGTAAACAATGGTAACAGGTCGGTCATGATGGCGTCACACCTCATGGACGATGTCGAAAGAGTGTGTGAAAACATGGTGTTACTGCACAAGGGAAAGTTGGCTGCTCAGGGAAAAATTGACGATCTAAAGGACATCGACAGAGAAATTGAAATTCACGTTTGGGGTAATGCATCTAAGTTGGAGCAAAAAATGATTTCGATTGGTTTGACGGTTAGGCGGGAGGGTAGAATAATGCGCGTCTTGCATGAAAGTGATGACACCACATCAAAAATTCTAACCTGCGCTAAGGAAGTAGATTCACAAATACGCCGCATGCATGAGTATGAAGCCTCGCTAGAAGATCTGTTCATCGTAATAATGGAAAATCTGGGCTATGAGGTCAAAACAAGTGATGACTTGCTGAGAAACCCGGTCCAAGCCCGCCAAGTTGATGCTCCGGGCTACATGGGGGGTGGCTCATGAGCGAACCAATAGATTCAATTCCGCTAAACTCGCCGGAAGACCTGTCATTCTCAGAAAACGCACCGGTGACAGGGCAAGGTAGAATGGACGCTGCATGGGGTTCCAAAGATGGTGATGAATCAACTACTGCGCAAATAACCAACAATACCGCCTCAGTTGGTTATGTGTTCGAGCAGATATACAAACCGTGGAATGGCCCATTAAATCCACGCTGGATGAGAAACTGGGCAATACTCAGACATCATGTTTTAGGTATCTTCCGTAAAGGTCACCGGCCGTGGAGTTTACCGACAAAATTGTTCATTGTTATTGTGTTCATTGCCTCCCTTGGTGATGTCGGATTGACATTACTGTCTGCACTAATCGGCAGTCCTGAATTACACACTATGTGGGGTGTCAATCGTGATAATCTATACGGGCACGTTTTGGGCTTTTTCCCACGCAATATGTTGTATTACCCTATCTTAGCAGCGCTGCTTGTGGGTGGAGTAATTTCTGAGGATAGGTATCACGGGACCTCTGCATTATATTTCTCCAGGCCCATAAGCCGATTTGATTATGTCATGATGAAGTATATCTCAGTAGCAATGATTCAAGCTTTTGTGGTTTTATTGACACTTATGATCTACTATTTTGTCGAGATACTGGCGATGGGTCGAGGCTGGGCTTGGATTATTGACACATTCCCGTTATTCATGGCAGCGTTTGTTGGCGGGATAATTTTGATAATTACTTACACCAGTATTGGCCTAGGATTGTCCAGTGTTTCTAAGGGCAAGTTTTTCCCTGGTATTGGTTTAGTCGCCATCGTTCTGGGAACTAAGACCCTAGCCGTTTTGGTTTCCAATCTATTCGAGCGGGATGTGATGTATTTACTCTCACCTTATGACTGTTTAGCACATGTAGGACAAGCACTTGTCGGCACTCAGACAACATACGACCAATATTCTTGGACTTGGTCCTTGGCATCGATAATACTGATGAATGCCTTTTTCCTTTACATCCTCTCAAGTCGCGTTGCGTCAATGGAGGTGACTAGAGAATGATGCCCGATTTCCATCAAGAGGGGCGGGCAGAAACTACCCAATGGCAACCCGAGCAAAAAGCGCCGGTAATTTTGCTTGAAAATGTCAGTAAAACCTATGGTAAAATTCACGCTCTTAGCGGTGTTACACTTGCCCTTTCTGGTGGAGTAACCGGTATACTAGGGCTCAATGGCGCTGGCAAATCCACATTGTTCAAGATTCTCATGGGGAAATTAAAACCAAGCTCTGGACAAGTGCGACTATTTGGCACCAATCCGTGGAAGAATCCAGCACCATATGCGCGGGTTGGATTTGTCCCCGAGGGAGAAAAAATGCACGATTGGATGACTGCACATGATTTCATTGCGACATTTGCGAGGCTGAATGGTCTTACCCGCGACGCAGCTAAGACAGAGGCAGACAGGGTTCTGGATTTCGTCGGGCTCCTCGATGTGGCACACAAACAAATCGGACGTTTCTCCAAGGGTATGCGTCAGCGAACTAAGATTGCTCACGCCTTGGTAAGCGATCCTGAACTGATAATTCTGGATGAGCCATTGCAGGGATGCGACCCTCTAGCCAGAACTACAATAATGAATGTAATAAGAGAATTAGGAAGGATGGGTCGAACGGTAATCGTCAGCAGCCATATACTGACCGAAATCGAGCGAATTACCGAGCAAATAGTAATCTTACATCACGGTCGGCTGCTAGCATTGGGCAATCTTCACGCCATTCGTGAAAAGATGGATAATATCCCTCACCGGATAGATATCGGCTGTGAGTCACCCAAAGAATTGGCCAAGAGCGTCATTGATATCGCTTCAGTGCACGGAATCTCCTTCCAAGACCCAGAAAAATTAACCGTTCAAACACGTAATTTAGGTGATTTTCACAGTCACCTGCCAAAGATTATCATTGATGGCGGTCATAAAGTCGATTCTATTGATAATCCAGATGATGACCTCGCCTCGATTCTTGGATACTTAACCGGTGGAGGTGGCATGTGATGGCTGATAGAACCAATACAATCTTTCGTGCACTTGACCGCAAGGCTTCAGCCATAACTGAGTTCACGATGCGTCAATATAGGACGAAAATTTCTACTTGGGTAGTATTAATCACCGGTTTGGTGATTATAAGTTTGCTAATGATGTTTTATGTTGACGCTATGCAGAGAGATTTCGAGTCGGTTGACAATGACGGAGATTCGTTTGATTCTGATGGAGATTCCTATCCAGATGGTCAGGAGCGGTTATACGGTACCAATCCTTTCTCAGAGTTATCCAACCCGGGATTATTTGTCCCACCAATTCCTCCCGACGATCCCAGTGTTTGGATTGATGAAGATGACTTTGATTGGAATGAATCACCAACTGGTACACGTTCAGTGAGTGTGGGTTATGACGATGATGGTGACTGTAGAACTGAGGATAGAACCAGTTCTCAAAAGGACACTAATGACAATGGTATCGAGTGTGATATAGAATTATCATTGAGCCTAACTGGGGAATTCAGGTATGATGCAGACAACTTTGTTGACGAAGATCCTGATGACGATGCATATGCCAAAGAAGCATTGCACAGGGCATCAATTTTAGGAATTGGAAAACTCGGCTTTGTCTTCATCATTAGCATATTTATTCCACTATTCATGGCGACTGGATTGATCCGTGACGAAATGAACTCTGGGACCATGCATTACATGCTTACCAAACCAATCGCAAGGACTGAGGTTTTCTTTTATCGGGTGATTGGATACCTAGGGATCGTTTGGCCATATTTGATCATTTTGACATTGATATCCGCAGTCGTAACTGGTTTTGCTGGACCGGGAGAT
>DUJJ01000163.1:4522-4651 GCA_013329865.1 Candidatus Poseidoniaceae archaeon | reverse complement strand
CTCGCGCTATCCTTGGGGTGAAGTAATCAACATAGAAGCGTCATCAACCAGTTTAGATGAAGATTTCACTATCCTTGTCCAACCAAATGATAATCTTCTATTTGCTCCAATGCCGCTGACAATAATCAC
>DUJJ01000163.1:0-4191 GCA_013329865.1 Candidatus Poseidoniaceae archaeon | reverse complement strand
GCAATTGTCCTATTTGGGTTGTTCAGTTCCTTGTCGATGACTACAAATAAACACCGTAGATTCCTTAACTTGGAATTGGTCTTGGTGCCGATCATAGGTCTAATATACGTTTTTTCATATCCTCCATTATTTGTTTTCGGTGCTTCTGGAGTGACATCCATGCTGTGGATAGTGACCGGATTAATCAGTCCTCGAAGGCAAAAGGCTAGCAAACCGGCCCAAACTGAGGTGCAGGTCGATGTACCAACGGTTGGCTGTCCATCATGTGATACCAACATTCCAGTGTTAAGTGATGAGCGGCCGCTCAGAGTTGCGTGTGCAGGCTGTGGCAAAACCATCAAGATTGTTGGATAATCACAATTTTAGTTTTTTTAGTGATTTTACTAACTTTCTGCTAGCTTGATAATCGTTGGGTGAAAAATAGCCACTAAAATCACCATGGTCATCAGTCGCAACTACAGCTTGCGGAGATCTTTGATGAATTTTTTTCAGCACTTCTTGCAGGTCCTCTTGAAGTGTGACTTCCATGAAATCCATTTCCATATGTTCGGCACAGGTTGCGCTCTTTGTGTCGGTGTCTGAATCAATAGCCACCAGCATTTGTTTGTATCCGATTACTCCTTTGACTTTCGATTCATCATCAAGAACCACTAGAATTCCACCGGGAACGGACAAAAGTCGTCTAGCTGCTTCCTGAAGTGTATCACTCAGGCCAATAGTCATATGCTCATCATTTAGGTCTAAGTCTGCAACAGTAACCACATCGTTGGCCATTGCTGTGACGTGGATGACCAAAGATTTGATTCTTCCTAATCATGAGTGAAAACAATTTTATCATGCCCAGCAATTATGCCATAGCCAATTCGTTCAATTTGTACCGGTGTATCTGATGGCAGTTGGTGGGCTTCGAGTTTCCCCTTAACTAAGCAAATCTCGCCATCAATGACCCGTTGAAGCGACGCATCGACAGATGAGTCTTTTGAGGTCCAATGAATAATTTTTCGTTTATCCGTTCGCTCTTTAGCCAAGAAATGTGCTTGATTCCCCTCAATGTTGAAGTCACCAAATTCCTTGAGTCGAAGTTTGTGATGTTGTAAATCCTCTCGCTCGACGAATACTACCGAGTCGTGCAATTCTATTTTTCTCATGCCTAGGTTAGTTGTGTTGGGATGAGTCGGAATCTCAACAACAGTCTCATTGACACCGACTAGGGTTAGAGCAACCGGATCTCTAACAAATGATATTCTTGGTGCATCATCATCGATAATCTTGATGTTGTGTGAGTAAAGTGATGCTAGTGGTACGGCGATATCTTTCTGAGTAACACCTAGTTCGATCCAGAAGTTTCGCAAAGCGCTTGCCTGTATGCCACTACCAGAAAGGCTCGCTATGGTTGGTAGTCTTGGATCGGACCAATTTTCAAACAAACCTGCTTCAATGTCTTTACGCATTTGCGAGGTTGAAAAGCCGCCCCACTCATGTACTTTGACGCGCCCCCAATACATTGTCTCCGGGTAATTCCAGCCAAAATGTTCGTACAGTAGTTTCTGCTTCCTAGTCGAATCCATCAAATCTTTGCCTCTGATAATGTGGGTTACACCCTGCAGGTGGTCTTCAACAGCACTTTGGAAATCTAGCAATGGCCATACTCGATATTTTGAGCCAACTGTCGCACGTGGATGAGGATTGGTCTTTGTATCTTGGATTCTTAAAGCAGGCCAGTCACGTAACGCTGGGTTTCTGAGAGTCATATCAGTTCTTACTCTGACAACCGCTTCCCCTGGTTGATAGGTTCCGTCGAGCATGTCTTGCCAAAACTCGAGGTTTTCTACTGTGGAATAAATACGGCACGGACAGTCAGTCATACCAACACGAAATTCTCTGAATTGCTCTGCACTGCATTTACAGACATATCCAAAGCCGCCCTCCAGCATTTGCTCGACGTGGCTGTAATACTGTTCGATTCTATCACTGGCTATGATCACTCTATGAGGTGGGAATCCTAGTAGCCACTCAGCTTCTTGTTGAATCAGGTCATAGGCTTCTACTAGTGGTGGTTTCACTGATGTGTCAGTATCGTCGAAACGCAGAATTAATTCACCATCATATTCCTTGGCATACTCACCATTGATTATGATGCCACGTGCGTGACCAAATGATAGCGGACCGTTTGGGTTCGGGGCAAAGCGCAGTACGACTTTGCCTTTTTCTGCGTTGACCAACTCTGGAAGTCCCGTTCGTCTTGCCTGTTTCTCCCGCTGTTGTAACAATTCCGGTGCTTCAGTTTCGAGGATATTTCGTAGATGATCTAAACCTTTGTCCATCGCTAGTTTATTGGCTGATGCAACTTTTTGGGCGATTAATGGGCTTAGGATTTTACCGTGCTGGCGCAAGTCCTGACGTATGCTCATGACACGTCCAATTACCGAACCCGGCGCTGCCTTTCCGGAGTATTCGATAGCGTTCTGAATTGCCATATGCCAGAGCATATTGTCCGTTGCCACATCCGGTGTCCAATCCATGTCAAACAAGCCCTCCTGTCGTCAATACTTCATCAATTAAATGGTCAGAATAATGTCTTCTGTTTGCCACTGGTAACCAACCTATCGGGCATTTCTGTGGACTTGTTTTCAGACCATATCCGCTTGACGGTAGACCATGACCAACGTAATGCTTCATGTGGGGTGTCTTCAATCATTTTTCTTACAGCGTTAATTGTAACTTGGTCACTTGGATATCCTGACCCTATCGGGAAGCCAAGTTTTCCCTCAATAGCCTTTATCGCTTCATCACGCGCTTGTTTTGCCAGGATACTTGCCATCCCAACAACAGGGTAGTTCTCATCAGCTTTGTGATAACTATCAATTTTAGAATTAGGCCATGGCCATAAATCAATTAACTGTGAAACCCGCTTACTGAAACGAAGAGTATCGACATCACAGGCGTCGCAAATGATTTCCAAATCTTGTCTTGATTTAATTGATAAACGATTAATAGATTTAGCGAATAATTCCGTTTCTAAAATGTTCAGTCCGTTTTGCTGCACCGCCAAATCAATTTCATTAGTTTCACAGTAAACCAGTGAATAACTCCAGCCTCTGGCAAGACACTGGTCCAGAAACCACTGACGAATATCTTCTCTTTTATTGGCCGACAAATCTTTTGAGTCTTTTACGCCATAATCTACCAAGAGTCTGAGGTCCTTGTTTGGTAGTGCGACACTACATACTACTAATGGACCAATTACTGGTCCACGCCCTGCTTCATCAACACCAATGGTAATCATAGCCATCACAAATCTAAATCGTCATCATCCGGGAGTGGCACAGATTTGGTGTAGTCCGATGGTGTTTCACGACTATTCAGTAAATTCTGCGGGTCATTTCTGGAAGTCATATTAGGGGTGAATTCTTTACTCTGTAACGCGTTATTTTCCACTGGTAGTTCGTTGATTCCATCGAGACTAATCGAGTCCAATAACTCATCAGCTGTATTGAGCCTTGCAGATTTATCGTGTGCATCCAAAACCAATGATGCGGCGTTGCGTAACTGTTCATTTACTGGTTCGGTCGCTTGCTTGGTTCCAGCGGATTTCTTCTTGAAACTATTCTCAAACTCCTCAGCCGAGATCGAGGGAGAATCTATCCGAACATCAGCCGTTTCCTTACGCTCGAATTTCCTCATCCAATCGTCGTTGGCTTTGTCATAACTCGAGGTATTCAGTTCTGCTAATAATCGAGCATCTTGCTTTCTTACATTGCGGTCATTGTATGCCTTTCTGAGAAATAGGATTGATAGCATAACTGAAATAATCACCCATTTCCAAGCAAATATCACAGATATTGTATCATCTAGTATGGCGGCGAAGTTATTTTGTTCATTTGCAGATGATTTAGTTTGCCATTGATTGCCGAGATATTCAACACTGGTGCTGAACGAAATTGGTTCGTCTGGAGCGAAGTTTGATCGAATTGTGACATTGAGGAACATGGTGCCGTTGCTTGTTTGATCCAGTGGTATTTCAGCCCATGCTCGAACGGTAAAATTTGCCCCATAGCCGATATTGCTTATCTCGAACGAGCGAGGAAATTCAACGCCTTCTTCAATGGTGGAACCAGTCGGTGGAATAAGGGTCATTGGGGTAAAATGTGAACATTGCAACTGTACTATAATTCCATCAGCAGCATTGCC
>DUJJ01000179.1:20965-22257 GCA_013329865.1 Candidatus Poseidoniaceae archaeon | reverse complement strand
CCAGGAGATAGTCACATATTTTTGGGCAAGAAAGATGCTGAATTCCCTGAATGGGAACCAATCCTGTGGGGTCTTGGTCACCGAGGAGTCGTTCCAGACTCTGACCCGTTGGACAAGTGTTTCTATCCTTCACTGATGCACAGAAATGTTTCATTCAATAATCGTCTAGGCTGGATTAGGTATTCTCCTGCCGGGTTTGGCAAGGACGCAAACGGTTTCCTAACAACCCGCCCACATACTTGGATATGGCCAGCGGTTGATGGTAATCGAGACACACCAACCGCATTTAATCTACTTGTTAATTTACCAGACCGCCGGCTATCCTTCGGCGAAGAAGGGATAACAGATGTATTCATGACTACGGGTAAGACCTCAATGTATTCTCTCATGGGTATGATGAGTTCCTCCACTGTCAGGCAAATGTTCGGTGCTGGCTCTGAGATGGTACCACTCGAGTTCCACTGTATCGAGCCAGGCCTTGATGAGTGGATTGCCAGAGCAAGTGATGAAGACAAGTATGCTCGACTATTCGAAGTATGCGCTTGCTTAGGATACATTTTGACCGACCCACTCGTCGGTCAACTAGGCGGCTCTTCCAAGCGTCGCCGGCTAATCATGTACCCCTCTGACCAAGGTAACTTGTTGACTTGTGTCAATGCGAGTCAAGTAGCAGACCACGCATTGAAGTCCAATTATGAAGCAACCGTATTCACGAAACTAGACCAAGCAGACTTCATGAATCGAGTAACTCGCCGATTCAAGGCATACGCCGACTTGGTTGCGGCGAGTGATGTTGCGCAAGGTGCCCGCTGGATAAGCCAAGCAGACTTCCATGATGGTGAGAAGAAGGTTGTCGGACCAAGTGTTCACTCAATCATCTCAGTTAGAGGATATGACATCATCGATATGGAAGAATATATGAATTCGTTTGATGATATCTCGAGCGCACCAGATCGTTTGATGAGAAGAATCGTCCAGTCGATTGCTACCAATGCGCTCAAGACAATTTATCCAATCGACCTGCTGGGCGAATCTGCAGGGTCTGCACCTTACTCTCACATTTTCGGAGCCAAGGATGACAACCCGCTAGTTTACTACACTGACATCCGGTTCTTAGTTCCAACATCTATCGATAAGTTGCGCTCGATTACTGGGTCGCGCGGGGCCGATCGAGGCAGAATGCGTGAGGCTTACACATCGCTAACGAATGCAGATCCGATGACCAGTTTGTCAATTCAAGATCTAACCCTACCATTCCTGGCAGATCTTGGTAACGACTCATGGCAGACCGG
>DUJJ01000179.1:0-20564 GCA_013329865.1 Candidatus Poseidoniaceae archaeon | reverse complement strand
TGGCGCTCGCTACTCGAGCCAACCACCAAAGAAGTCTTCGATTTACCAAAGGGCAACAAAGGAACGGCCGCCAATCTTTGGGGCGATATTTTCATCACTAACGAAGCACTTCATGACAAGATGAAGCGTGATAACCTTGGTCATTATTTGAAACTGCTCAAGTTAGCCTATCACTGGAGTAATGACGAAGCCAAGAAGATACATGGCTTGGGCAAGTAATCATTGATTTAGAAGATTTATTCAATAGGTATTTTGTGCCTAGCAATATGGCTCAGCAACCTAACGATGGTTCCGGCCGTGCACCAGTAGCAATTGTTAGGCCAACAACTTCTGTTACTAGTGGTGTTGCTGTAACTCAGAAACTGGTTTCTGCCGCCGTAGCATTTGGTAACCTTCTGAAAGGAACCTATGGGCCGAATGGCCTTGACAAGATGCTCTACAAGACTAACGGGGAAACCGCAGTAACCAACGATGGGGCAAAGATTGTCGCAGAATTATTAGTAAAACACCCTGCAGCAAAGGCCTTTGTTCAACTAGCTGAATCTCAGGAAAATGCCTGCGGTGATGGCGTTACTGGTTGTATTATTTTTGCCAGTGAATTGATGCGTGAATCCGGAGTCCTACTAGAAAAGAGCCTACATCCATTGGTTCTAGTCAAAGGCTATCAGGCTGCTATGCAACAAACAATTGCCATTTGGGAAGAAAATTCTCACCCAGTAACCCTCAGCGACGATGCAAAGTTACGGTCAGTAGCCCTTACGGCAATGACCGGTACTGCAGTTGAGCCAGTAGGAGAGTATCTGGCTGAGTTGGTAGTTAGCGCCGTCCAGCACGTCGCCCGGCGCATTGATGAACAATGGCTCGTCAATACCGAAACCGTCCGCATGGCCAAGAAAGGCACCGGCAGTTTATCTGACACCTCATTGATCAAAGGGATAATTTTTGACAAGGATCTCGACTTAGAAAAGTTACCAAGGAAGTTAACTGCTGGCAAGGTTGTTGTATTTTCATGCCCCCTTGAAATCGAAAAAACTAGTTATGAGGCAGAAATCGAAATATCGACAACCGAGCAATGGTCAGCATTCATGGCCGCAGAGGAAAACATCCTCAAACATAAGGCTCAGCAGATTATCAACAGTGGCGCAAAACTAGTATTTTGTGCAGAAACCGTCGATGCTCGAATAATGCATCAATTGGCTGATAATGGTATTTGTGTGCTGGCATCAGTCGATAAAGCCGGAGCAGAAGATGTTGCATTAGCCACTGGCGCGCTACTCATTGACCATGTAGATAGCATCGACGAACAAAGCCTTGGTAAATTTGAATCAATGAGGGTGGAAACCTTTGACAGTGCTGAGGGACTTAGGGACCGCCTTTACCTACATGTAGGCGATGAGTCAGGTTTGACCACAATAGACGTATGCGGCGGCGGCGGCACGACCAGTGAAGAATTCGTTCGAGGGCTATATGACGCCCTCAATTCAGTTGCTAAGGCAGTAGAAACTGGCTTTGTTTCTCACGGTGGCGGTAATCAACACATTACTGCTGCCCTAGGGATTAGGGAGTATGCGGAATCAATCGCCGGGCGAGAACGGTTGGCAATTGAGGGCTTTGCCAGGGCACTGGAATCAATCCCGACTACTCTCGTTGCTAATGCTGGTAACAATATGCTTGATGGCTTGTTGGAACTCAGATCATTGATACGCTTGGGCAAACAGGCTTCCGGTATTGACGCTACTGGAAAAGCCGCTGACTTAGACGGGGTCTGGGAATGTTCAACCACTGCGTTACATGCACTAGAAGCAGCATGTGAAACCGCATGTGGTTTATTGCGTGTCGATCAAGTTATCTCAGCACGGGGCGATTGATTTTCACATCGCTATATTCATACGGCTCATAGCAGACCAATTAACGGGTCGCACTAATGACGATATCAGGTAAGCCAAGAGCACTACTCAGTGTGTATGACAAAACAGGCATCGTAGAATTCGCCAAAGGATTAGCTGAATTGGGATATGAGTTAGTATCAACTGGCGGAACTGCTAGGAAACTTCGCGCCGCAGGGCTTGAAGTGATTGGGGTATCTGATGTGACAGGGCATCCTGAGATTTTCGATGGACGAGTAAAGTCTCTGCATCCAGCAATACACGGACCGTTACTCGCCAGATTGGAGAGCGAGGCAGATAGAATAGGCCTAGCTGAACTAGGCTATCCACCAATCAGTATTGTGGCATGCAACCTATATCCCTTTAGTGATGCAGCAAAGCAAGAACCACGACTGTCCGATGAGGACTTGTTAGAGATGGTAGATATTGGGGGACCGACTATGGTTAGAGCGGCGGCTAAAAACCACCGGAATGTACTAATCGTCTGCAATCCTGATAATTATTCACAAGTTGTTGATGAATTACGTTCAGCGGGTAAATCTGGTGCGGTTAGCCTTCAATTCAGGCAAAATTTAGCACTGGCAGCGTTTGAGCACACTGCGTCGTACGACTCAGCGATATCAGATGAATTACATGCAAGGTGGATCGGTAGGCCAGAGGATTATGCAGAGAAGTCAGAGCAAGAGGAACGACTCCCAGACACATTACTCGCTTCAGCGCATAAGTTGTATAACCTGCGTTATGGTGAAAACGGTCATCAATCAGCTGCTTTGTATATCGATCCAAAGGCCGTTGATACCAACTCTACCTTGGTCACCGCGCACGTCGAGGGCGGTAAGCAGATGTCCTACAACAACTATTCCGATGCAGACGCAACTTTGCGGTTATGTCGGTCGTTATCTACTGACGAGTGGCCAGACACGCCTCATGCGTGTGTAATTGTGAAACACAACAATCCTTGCGGTGCAGCACTTGGTAAGACCCAAGTAGAGGCATATGAGGCGGCTCTAGCCAGCGATCCAGAATCCGCTTTTGGTTCAATAATATGCTTTAACGAGCCGGTAGAAGTTGATACCGCTTTGGCAATGGAACCGTTATTCATCGAGGTTCTAATGGCACCTGGTTATGATGCTGAAGCAAAAGGAGTCATTATGAAAAAGAGTAATCGGCGTATCTTAACCATCGAGTCACCGGGAAATAGACTCGCGCCACTTGAGAGAATTTTGGTTAAGAAACCGATTGAAGGAGGTTGGATAGTTCAAACCGAAGAGGCCCCAATTATCGATTGGAGCAAGGCCAAGGTCGTCACAAAGGTAGAGCCTAGTCAAGCAGAAATCGATAGTATGAAATTCGCCGTCAGGGTTTGTGAACAGGTAAAATCCAATGCCATAGTTATGGTTCAGGGAACAGCTACAGTAGGTATCGGTCCGGGTCAGACCAGTCGAGTGGAAGCAGTCAAAATCGCCGCCCGCAGGGCTGGTGAGCGAGCCAAAGGATGCGTGTTAGCGTCTGATGCGTTCTTCCCGTTCAAAGACGGTCTCGAACAAGCGGCAAACTCAGGGGCGTCAGCAATTGTGCAGCCTGGAGGTTCTATTCGGGACCAGGAAGTGATTGATGCAGCTGATGACCTAGGAGTGTCAATGCTATTTACCGGTCATCGATTATTTAGACACTGACTGTCGAAGCAATCAAAGCAAAGACCGCTATCCACCCAACATGGCAACAAACACACTACGCGTTGCCACGGTCGATAACCCACTCAAATGCGCCATTCTAATCTCCGGCGGCGGCAGTGGCATGGAAGCAATGTTGCGGCATCAACAAGAATCAAACTGTCTGCACACAACATGTGTAGTAATTAGCAACAAGCCTGATGTGTTAGGCATTGACCGAGCCAAACAATTCGACACCCCGGTGGTGGTGGTTGAGTTGCCGAAAAATCTCGAGGGCAGGGCAAGACGCTTGGCCCATGAAGATGCAATCGAGAAGGTATTGCACCAATACTCGGTTGAACTAATTATTTTGAGTGGATATATGCGTTTACTCAGTCCTGAGATAGTTTCCAGATGGGCAGGACAAATAATCAACATTCATCCATCATTGCTACCAGACTTTCCTGGCGCTCATGCCCACCGGGACGTTATTGCTGCAGGAGCAACCAAGTCTGGCTGCTCAGTTCACTATGTCGACGCTGGAATGGACACGGGCAGGATAATCGCACAACGCGCAGTTAGTGTCGGTTTAGATGACACCGAAGAAACTTTGAGCGCAAAGGTGAAGGAAATTGAGCATCGATTGTATCCGATAGTTATTGATGCTATTGCAAGCGGGGATTTTTCAAATCTTTAGGGGTATTGTAATTAGTAAACTCGCTGCCAAAACGTTCACTGCGAAACGACGGGTAACTGGCAAACAGTTCGTTAATCGATTTTCCTTGCCAATCGAGTAACTCTCGATTGACTATTTTAGCATGGAGCGGCTGGCGAATTCCGCGCTCATCGACTGGAACACAGTCGGCCATATTGTTAATCTCAGCAATTCCACTGGCAGTCAAACTGAACGCATCACACGGGATCAATAGTATCCCGCCATCTATCTTGGCGAACGCCCAGTGGAGAATTTCAACTAAATTATTGCAATCTTCTGGGTCTGGCCAGACCTCTCCGGGGAAATCAAATCTCCTTTCTTTTACCCCACACAAGGTAATAATTTTCGTTATGTTGGCAGCCATACACTCAGTGCGAATGCGGGCAACTCCTCCAAACATGATCGCCTTATCCTGCCCCATTCGACTGCTTTTACCTCCGGCTAAAATAACAGCTGTTGTCATGATAATCCTCAGTGTAAATCGTCAAGTTTGTTCATTGCGTCTTCCAGTTCCTCTAATAGGCTCCTTACTCGTTCCATTAGCGCTTTGCGTTCCCTACTACTACGTGCTTCTGGCAACCATTCCAGTAACCGTCTGACGTCTTTTGCATCTCGCTCTACAGTCCATTGTAAAACGGCCTCCATGACAGGGTCTTCGGTTGGTAAAAACCTCTCTGCCATGGCATTACTAACCCGCAATAGTCCATCAATTATCCTGCTCTAACAATTTATTTCTGATACGTTCGAACAACTCGCCGCCGCCGGGTGCGGTAACAATCAATTGACGCAATTCAGCGGATTTTTCTCCTCTCACCGAAACAAATAGCATAGCAATTTGATGCCACAACGAGCTTTGTTGGGCCATTGCAATGAGCCACTCATTGTCTGGAACTTGATGTCCGCTACGATTCATTTCTTCCGCAATTTCGAGAATTATTTCCATCGGTTCCCGTTCGCCAAATAAGTGGATTAATGCCATCCACGGGTCTTCACCTAACTCCTCTTGTGATAGATTTGCCAGTAGTAGGCCGGCCAGTTTCAAATCCTCGCGACCATGCCGTTTCCACAGTGCAGGAATTAGTTTTGCTAATCTTCGAGGTTTTTCCTTTGCATATGTCAGTAGCCATGACGCAATAGTTCTCATCTCAGGATCGGGGCATCCATAGTGCGCCGAAAAACCACCATGATCGGCGGTTATATCGGCACGGGGACGAGTAATCATACCAGGATTACCTGCAGCATATGCATCATTGAGGAATTTCAGACAGCGCCGATTCGATTTGAGCACTTTCGGGGAGGACTGCTCTAGAAATTGGTCAAGTTTGACATTCATTTTCTGGCCCCATCAGCCGCTTTCTTACGAACGACGTCAAACAAATCCCCAACGAGGCTAACCGAATCTCTCAATGTTCCGAGCATCTTGTCGATGACATTTGGGTCTTCGAACTTTTCACGAACAATTTCACGTAGTTCCTCTTCAATTCGGTGATGCTCCTCATCATCGATTTGAAAGATATCTCTCAAGTGTGCAAGAACTCTGAATTCATCCCTAGAGAGTGAGGCATTAACGATGGCAATTTCAAACACTTTGGTATAGATTTCATGCGCTTTACTATCGTCAATCGGGTCTCCACCTTTGACTTCTTCCCCTGTTCTAATCGCTTGATAGATTTGCGAGGGCTCGTCTTCATTGAGGCCTAAGGCACTGGCTAATTTGATAATGAGACGCTTTTCTTCCCGCGTTAAAACCTTGTCAACCAACATCACAGAGATAGTGCTGTGAAAAGCCTCAAGACTGTGTGAAATTGGTTCGGACACATATACCCCATGCACTTGCTATTATTGAATTAGTTGCTGTGAGAAAATACCAAAAAAGGTGATTTTTTGACAAGAGGTTTCAATAATGATGTGCCAACAGGGCTGTTTGTTCACATTCCATTCATGCCACGGCTGCTGGCCGGGGTTTTGGTTTTGAGGGCTTTCCCTCACCCATTCTGAGCGGTCTGTGGACTATGAGGAATTCATATGTCAAAGAAACACAACAACCGAGGTGGCAACAACTCGAAAGGAAATAAAGCAATGAAATACATGGTTCGTGCTGATATCAAAGTCAACGGAACCGTGCAAAGAAAGGATATCATCGGTGCAATAATGGGCCAAACCGAAGGCTTGCTCGGCGACGAGTTAGAGCTAAGAAAATTGCAGAGAACTGCAAGGATTGGCCACGTTGATGTCGAGATGGAGAACAAGGGTGGCAAGGTTCACGGGATGATTTTAATCCCCAGTAGCCTTGATAATGTTGAAACAGCAATTATCGCCTCTTCGCTAGAAACTATCGACAGAATCGGCCCATGCACGGCAAAAATATCAGTGATTGAAATACAAGATATTAGAGCAACCAAGCGCACAGTGGTTGTTGACAGAGCCAAAGAACTACTACTCGATCTTGTAAACTCTGGTGAGGCAGCATCAAAGACTGTGATTGAAGAAGTACGCTCTGTTTTGACAGTTGGTACTGCTAAACAATTTCACGGTTTAACCTGTGGACCAAATATCGAAACTTCGTCCTCACTAATTGTTGTTGAGGGCAGAAACGATGTTAGGAATCTGCTAAACTGTGGCGTGAAAAATGCTATTTCAGCCGATGGTGCAGGGTCAATAAAACAAGAATTGATCGACTTAGCCAATGGTAAGGAAACGGTGGTATTGGCAATCGACGGTGACCGTGGCGGAGAGATGCTCTTCAGTCAGTTGAATGAGATGATGAAGGTCGACTTTGTTGCTCAGGCCCCGGTTGGCCAAGAGTGGGAACTCCTCCCACAAAAGACGGTAACAAAGTGCCTATCAATGAAGGTTGAGGCCAGTAAGTTTGCTCATCAACTAAAGCAAAAACAAGCAAAGGACGACAAAAAAGCCGGAGTTGAAGACAAGAATTGGGCCGATGAAATGGACGAAACCTTCGAGAAGAAATCAGCACCTAAAGAAGTGGAAGAACTATTCTCACACCTTGACGATTTAGCACCAAGAAAAGCGGTATTCGTCATGATGGATGGCACAGTAACCGATCCAGTAGGTCCGAAAGACCTTGCATCAGCGGCCAATGAGGCTGATGGCGCAATTGCGATAATTTACAATGGCAGCATCAGCGATAAAACCCTAGACATTGCATCTGAAGCAGCTATCGAAACAGTAGTTGGCACCAAGAAAGGCAAGGGCTATGGTAAGCGCGACGACGTCCAGTCATGGCTTGTAGAAGTCCATCGCTGATACTAAATCAACGAGCATATAATGAATCTAAGCCGCCCAGCGGCATATATGAGCGAGGAGCCAGCCACCTGGCCTGACGACGATGAAGATCCATTCGCACCAGTTGAATCCACAGAAGAAATTACCGATGATGAAGTAATTGAGGAAACTATAACCGATGATGCGTCTGCAGTTGAAGAAGTAGTAAGTCAGGAAAACCCTAGTGCGGTCACTGAATCCTCGGCTGATTGGAGTTTGCCCGTCAGAGTTGCACCAGTTTTGGCATTGTCGGGCGAGAAAGTTGCTGAGTATCCTCTCAATGAATCCCCAGACGGCCGTAAGAATACTTCGCTGATAGTTAGCGATGATTTAATCCGAATAATTGAGGTAAGTTATGATGACGACGGTCAACGTAGGCTAAATGTCAAAGCGGTATTCAAAAATGAACTAACCGGTTTCTCTCATAACCATAACGAATTGATGCATAAACACCAATGGATGTGGCTCACAGCATTATTTGCTGGCCTGGGAACATCATTTATCCCATTTTTCGGCCTTGTCGGTCAGTTTCTTATCGCTACAGGGGTGATTGGGTGGGTATACATGCATTTAGAAGTCCACACTCTAGAGTTTTCAACCAGTGGCTCAAAGCATAAGGTTGCATTTACTGGTTATGGCTCAAACAGATCAGCATTTCGTGCCAGTATGGCCCTAATCGGACCTACTATTGCTAAGTATATGGAAACCGGTGAATTTGATACAGATTCAATTAACAATCTCCACAAGTCCTTGGCAGCTCCGCCGCCTCAGCTACCACCAGTCATCATTGACGAACAGGCAACTACTATGCTACCGGAGGGCGGTCCAGCAAATACGCTACAAGGCCCACCGGTGACTAAAATGCAGCCACAAATTGATGAAGCACAACCACTGCTTCCGTCATCACCAGTGCCGCAGGAAACGCCAACACCACCGCCACCAACATCACTACCACCGCCACCAGCGCCGCAGGAAATGCCAGCACCACCGCCACCAGAACCACTACCACTGCCACCAGCTCCCCAGGAAATGCCAACACCACCCCCGCCAGAGCCGCAGGAAATTTCTCCCTTGCCTTCAACACCGTCAGGACCCCCATTACCTCCACCGTTGCCACCAGCAACATTGCCTCCTCCGTTGCCTTTGGGCTCTATGGGCACTCCACCCCCTCCGGGTGGTTTTGACCGCGGTGAGTTACCACTTGATGCTCCAATACCTGATGCACCTGAAGTTGCAGTTACTGCCGCACCGGTCGAAGAATCCTTATCAGATGATGAGAAGAACGAGTTACTAGAAGAGTTACAATAGCGCTAATTTTAGGCTTCAATAACCACACCACTAGCGCTTTCCAAATTTAGCGAGTTTAACAAGATAACAACCTCTTGCTTGAGCTCCTCTAATTCATTTAGGCCAGGTAGCATTTTGTTGTCTTTTTGTAAGGGGACTTGAAACCCTGGCCCGGGGATCCTTTCGAGGGCCTTACCGAGTGTTGCGGAGTCTTGCATTAGTTTGCCCTTGGATGCTTTGTGACGGGCTTCAAGTCGTAACATAACCCAATTTTGATAGCGTTTCAGCCCGCTGACAATATTTAGAATTAACAATCTTCTGTCCCCATCATGTTCGTTTGACTGTGGCAGTAGTCGTAGAACTAATCTTAACAGTCTATCAACCCGCACATCTCTAGGTTCAACTCCAACATTTTTTGCCAAACTACGTCGGATTTCCTGAATTTGTTCAGGAGTCTCACCTGTGCTGTCATAGGTGTCTTCTAATCCGAGGTTACTCATCAGCAAATGAAGATGTTCGACATCACTCGAATCAGTGGTTTGCAAGTTCATGGACTCTAGTGGAATTCGCTTCTCTATTACTACACCCTCACTATCGGCAGATTGAGCAACGACCTCAACCTCATCAACACTAACCTCCATAGAAGGGATTTCAGCGTCGTTGAATGATGATTTCATTTCACTTGGTATAGCAGTAGCCTCTGTCTTGACCGCAACCTCTTCATTAGCCTGCTCTTCAACTCTGTCCATCGATTCGAGGATTGCTTCATGGGCATCACCGAGCGCATCACTAGGTTTGAGTGACTGCCTAGAGCTAGTAATGTTCGTCACAACTCTTGGATCGGGGGTCCAAGCGGTAAAACTGAATTCTTCCTCATTCGGCGAAAGTTTGGCTAATTTTTTCATCATGAGAGGAATTTCATCACTTATTTGGGCTAACTTAACAGGATTCTGCATTTCTTCTTGCAGCTTAAGTGCTAATTCGATATCTCTATTCCATGGCATGCTGGAAAGCCTTCTTCTCAGGCTCGCATGATTATTTACGTGTTGGCGAATTTTGGCTAGGCGTTTAGCGAGCATAACAGGATTTTCTTGCAGCATAGCACGCATCTCATCGACATACCATCCTGCCGATTCAAACAAATCGATTTCCTCAGTAATTCTTCGTTCAATTCTCTGAGCCACATTCTTACTAATTCCGGTAGTTCCACTAAGACTAACTCGATTTGTAGAATTGTATCTTCTAGCCTCACTGATAAATCTCTCAAACTCTTTGATATTCATACTGCTTGATACAGTTTCTTGAGGTACTATTCCGCCTGAGATTAATTCCATTAGTTCTCTTTCCAGCATTACTCGGTGCCTAGCACGCCTAGTTACCATACGCTCAATCATCAGCCTTGTATCCTCAATAACATCGACCTCGGCATCAATTTCTTTGAGTAAGTTAATGCGCTTTTCAACTTCATTTTGACCGTCGAATGAGATATCAATTTTTAACAACTCATTGATGCAATCAATTCGACTTTGCCAAATGGGTTCTTTGTTCTTGATAAATGCGAGACAACCTACGGGGTCTGCCGTTATTTGCCGCTCCCAATCATCCATCTCTAGGCCTTGAGTTTGATATCGTTCGATAATTGATAGGCACTCTAGTTCAGCATCCTTCCAACGCAATTCTAATTCCTCGACAATCTCTCTCAGTGCGTCGGTATGCTGTAAATAACCAGCGTACTGCTCAACTGACGTAACATCATTTAGTCGCTCGCTAAAGTAGTTATATCGTTCAAGTATAGCCAAATGGATGTCAACATCCTTGGCTAATTCAGGTAAATTTGTTTCCCATTCAAACATGTCCTTAGGAGCAATTTTTCGATTGGAAAAAATCATTCCGACATCTTCCCATTCAGCAATTTGCAGGTTTATCTTCGATAAGCGCTTATTTAGCTCGATGCCCATGGCGTAAATCTGTTTGCCGAGGTGATCCAATTCACTTTCATCTTCGCAGTTTAGGAGTGCTTTTCTTTGCAACTCATAACGTTCCGCCATTTGGTCGTCATATTCGGCAATTTCATCGATAATTTGCAGCCTGATAATCTCGTGCAGGTTGTGTAACTTTTGTCGCTGAGCGATTTCCTGCATGGCATCAACTAAATTTAATTCATAGATATATTCAACATTATAACCGTCATTGGATAAGGCTTCAATTGACGAAGACACCGCACGTTTTTGCCGAGCCTCACTCTCTTCAATTTCACTTAGTCTACTATCGAGTTCAGGGAAAGCATTGGGGTCACTCATCATGCTGATTAATAGGTTGATACGTGGTTTTGAAGAGGTATCTAGAGCATCACAGCGTGCTAGAATTAGTAATCTCTCCCTTCCACGTAACAGGGCTTCCCAATCGCCTCGAGAATCTTCTAGTGCCAACTCCCATCTTCGGTACTCTTTGGCCCAGGCAAGGTACTTTTGTGCAATTTCGTCATAGTTCAGTGGATTGTTCAATTGCTCAATCCAGTTAACGAATTGTCCGTTTGAGATGTCTAAACGGTCGAGCCACTCATGACTCATTCTAGCAATTAATTGCTCACAAGCGGATATCAAGTACTCGATGTGGACTAGAGTTTCTGTTGCGTATTCCTCTTGGGTAACTAGGTATTCACGAATCTCAGTAGCGTCCCAGCCTTCGTTGGCCCAATCCTGCAGGTTGTTATCAAACCAATAACCATCGGTTCCCTCGACAATATCCTCTGTCATGACTTGACCTAACCACAGGTGAGCAATGATAGTCTTTCAATGTGAGTCTTTCTAATCATAGGAATTGACTATTTTCTTCGCAAGTAAAGCATTCGGCGTCATCAAACAGGGTCAAAAAAGCCGTTGTTAGCCTTGACTTGAGCCGGAGAGCATAAAGGGTCAGACCGTCCTCGATTTGCATGGAACCAATTACAGCCTTGTTTGGGATTGCTTGCTTGGGGGCAGGTGGAGGCGTTGGATACTGGTTGAAACAGAACCACGAGAAGATGCAGAAACTGAATGATTTCAATATTGTTTTACAAGAGTCGCAGAGTGCTCACTTCACTCATTTGAATAATCAGGTCGCTGATATTAATACCCGCTTATCGTCATTGAATGATATGGTAGATGCGTTGAGGGCAACTAAACCGAACTTAGATGGAGCCTTGAAGGCTTATACTACTATCGCACATCTTGAACAACTGGGGCTAAAAGGAAAATTAATTGATGATGAGCAACAATTTACCGCAGCGTTATCGGCGCTGGAAACATTGGTGTCTCCAATCTCTGTCGAAAGTGAAGTTGGGGCTACCGGAATTCTAAATCAGACTAGTTCGAATATGGTAATGAAGCTCATCGAAATCTTTGACGAGCATCAAATGGATGTAAGCAGTCTTGGCCTCAAG
Organism: Candidatus Poseidoniaceae archaeon; assembly: GCA_013329865.1. Classification (GTDB taxonomy): domain Archaea; phylum Thermoplasmatota; class Poseidoniia; order Poseidoniales; family Poseidoniaceae; genus MGIIa-L1; species MGIIa-L1 sp8725u. Next base: position 8,318 of record DUJJ01000179.1, on the reverse strand, counting down.
CCAGTTTCAGCCCATAAGATCGGGCATGCCGCGATGAGTCTACGACGCTACGATTGGGCTGAAACCTGCTTTGGTATCGCCTATGCATCATCACCTGGTAATGCCAATGTCTTAGAGGCGCTCGAATTTATCGCTATCGAACGCGGTGATGAGGTACTTAGGAGGCACTGGCTGGAAGCCAGAATGACAGTCAACCCGGATAGCCCTGAATTACTCAGAGCTCATGCCCATCTTTTAGCCAAGATGGGAGATATGGAAGCCGAACGAGATGTTCTGAGGTTAGAAGCACTGGGCCTTGACACGCCAGCCGATAGATCACTACTTTCTGGTTTGCGGGCGCGCGCTGGTTCACGCTCGGAGGCCTTAGAAGCGATTGAACAGGCTTTGGCTGAAGACCCAACGCAGTCTAACGATTGGCTATCTTATGCAAGATTACTATACGATGAGGGAGAGTCTAGCAAAGCCTTGGATGCAGCGGATAAATGCTTAGAAATTGACCGGCAATGTGGCGGCGCATGGGCTTTGACAGCTACTATTCTGGCCCCAAAACAACATCGCCTCAAAGAAGCTCTCAAGGCAGCCATCCATGCAGTTGCTTTAGATTCAGGGGGTGTGGATCTGGTACTACTAAAAGCGGACTTACTGATTGCAGATGGTCAAGTTACCGCAGCAGAGGAATCACTAGTAAAGTCGCTTGAGAAAGATATGATGAATGGCGAGCTACGTGCCAAGATTGCGACAAGATATTTGTTAGACGGACGTCCAGACGACGCCCAAAATCTGCTCGATACTACGCCAGTTGGCATAGATCACGCCTTGCTACATGTCGTTGAGGGGCGTCTCCACTTAGTCAATGCAGATAAAGCGAGAGATGGCACGGGAGAGACTGATGCAACATTACTATCGATTGCAATTGCGGCATTTGAGGGCGCATTGAAACTCAACCGAGAACTTGGTGTTGCTTGGCTTGGCATGGCACGCACGCAACGACTTTTGCGCAACCTAGACGCCGCAGAAGAAGCCCTCACAAGAGCAAGGCGTCTGCTACCAGAGGACGACTCATCGGCAGCGGCAGAGGCAGCCCTCCTCGCTTTAGATCAGGGTGATATTACCAGTGCAACCAGTCTAATTGACGTTGCAGATATTCACGGAGCCAGCCCAGTCATTGCCTACGTACGTGGGAATATTGAAGCAAGGTCTGGGCATTTGGACAGGGCGTTAGAATATTATGACAAGGCGCTCAATGCCGATAATAATCACATACGCGCCCGCCTTAATCGTTGTAGCATTCACATGGCAATGGATGAGGGGCGTAAGGCGCTGGACGATGCAGAAATATTGTTAGATTTAGCACCTAATTTCACCCTTGCTAGATTCCGTAAAGCAGAGGCAGAAATGATGCTTGGAGAATGGACGAAAGCAAGAGAAAACCTTGACATTGTCTTAGAAAAAGCGCCACATCATCATCAGGCCTTAACACAATTAGCGGCTTGCTTTATCGCCTTAGATCGGCCAGAAAGAGCGGAAACGCCATTGAACGAAGCGCTTAGGATTGCCCCAGATTATCCTGCAGCATGGCATCAGCGAGGTCTGCTGTATCTAGAGTGGGGCAAACATGATAATGCAATGAGTGATTTCGAGGCGGCGGTTAAGGCAGACCCCCAGCATCTTGATTCTAGACTACACATTGCCGCAATGCATCACGAAGCCGAACATTTCGATGCCGCAGCAGAAGCGTGGCGTGCAGTATTACAAATTGACCCAGACCATCTTGTTGCAAAAACAAGATTGGACGAGTGCGAAGTCAAACTGATGGCCTGATAGAGATTAACCTCTCGCAGCCTTTTCTGCCTCGGCAACCGTTGCTCTGACCGCAATAGCGGTATCCGGAGTCACCGATATACTGGTTATTCCACAGTCAATAAGGAAAGGTGGGAACTCATCTGGGAAGTCAGAAGGGGCTTGTCCACAAATCCCTATTTCTAGATTCCTTGCCCTGAATTTTCTCACAATGTCACGAATCATCGATTTAACAGCCGGAGACCTTGCGTCAACAGGATTCTGATAGCCTTCCAAATCGTCGCGTGATACGGCATAAACGGTCTGAACTAAGTCGTTGGAACCAATCGAGCCACCAGACAGAGCCATCATGTCCATGAACCGGTCTGCTTCTATTGCATTGGATGGCAATTCAACCATGACAAATAAATCGGTTCCCGAACTTGGCCCAATGTCATTCTGTTCAAGTAAATCCTTGACCATTTTACCCTCCTCCGGGGTGCGACAAAATGGGACCATTAACTGTAAGTTGTCGAGTCCAAAATCGTACTTTACTGACTTCATTGCCGCGATTTCCATCTCGAATGCTGGTTTGAACTTCTCATCTAAGTAACGCGACGCACCTCTCCAAGCAATCATAGGATTCTCTTCCACCGGCTCAAAAATCGACCCACCCAACAACTCTCGATACTCGTTTGATTTAAAATCAGAAAGCCTGACTAAAACAGGGCGAGGATAGAACGCAGCGCAAATTAGACCAACACCTTCGCGAAGTTTGTCAATGAACAAGCCCCGTTTATCTTCATACGCCCAAGCACGGCTCTCTAACGATTCCACCAGGCTTCTAACATCACTAATATCGGATTCATCAAAAGACTCATGATAGGGTTTCAAATCTAGTGAAAGCTCGCCGGTTTCGACGTAATGTTTCAAGTCATCGTGGTGGACAAATGCCAGTGGATGAATACCTAGTTCGGAAGATAGAATGAATTCTATCCTTGCTAGACCGACGCCATCTACTGGTAGTTTCGAATCGGTTAGCGATTTCGTGGGAAATCCGACATTGAGTTTGATTTTGGTGGTAAGTTCAACATCCTCGTCAAACGACACCTCTTCAATTTCGAATGGAACTTCACCCGAGTATACGTAGCCTGTATCGCCCTCCGCACAACTTCCGGTAACAGTGGCAAAGTTAGGTAAATCCATCGCATTAGAGCAACCGACAATTGCCGGAATGCCAAATTCGCGGGCAATGATTGCCGCATGAGAGGTTCTTCCACCTTTGCGAGTTATAATTAGTGATGCTTGCTTCATCAATGGTTCCCAATCGGGAGTGGTCATCTCTGTAACTAGCACATCACCCTCCTCAAATACCGATAACTCAGATGAGACTTCTTCCATTGACATTCCTGATTCAAGCAATTTTCGTAACTCACGCTTACCCTCAAGCACTTCGCTGTAGGTTCTATACAACCTTACGTTTCCTGTTCCAATTCGCTTACCAACTGCTTGTCCAGTCGCTAATACGCGCCCCTTTTTCTTGAGTGAATCAGCAAATATTTCGTCTATTTTGTAAATCGTCATTTTGTTGCTTTCTGCTTTTGAATGGATGGTTTCTGGCCTTGCTTGAACAATAAATAGATCATTGGTTACGCCATCTTTAGCCCATTCAATATCCATTGGTTTAGCGAAATAATCCTCTATTTTCAAAGCCATTTGAGCGAGTTCAATACACTCCTCTCTAGTCAATGACCAACGTCGGCGGTCCTCATATGGAACTGCGATAGACTGCACCTCGTTGGCGGCTTCTTCGTGATAGATCATCATCTGCTCTTTGCTGCCCAATGTTCGGTGAACAATGGGGAATTTATCCTGCCTCAATCCTTCTTTCCAGACGGTGTAGGTATCTGGTGAGACAACACCTTGGACAACTAATTCCCCCAATCCGTAAGATGAACCAATGTGAATTACCCCTTCGTGACCCGAGTCTGGGTCGATAGTAAACATCACTCCAGAGCAGGCTTTGTCTGAGCGAGCCATCTTCATTACGACTACCGCTATGGCACTATCGAGTGGATGCATACCGTGTTCGATATGATAGCCGATTGCCCGTTCGGTGAACATACTCGCTACGCATCTACGCCATTTTTCGATAATATCTTGCTCTCCGCTGACGTTGAGATATGATTCATACTGGCCGGCAAAAGATGCTTCAGCGGAATCCTCAGTAGTTGCAGAGGAGCGAACTGCAACATCGACACCTGGATGATACAATTCACACAATTTGCTGTATTCCTGAGCAATTACTAGTTTAATTTCGTCGGGGACCGGTGTCTCACGTACTAAGGAACGCGCTAAAGAAGCTCTGCTGTTGAGATTTAAATGGTCTTTAGGATCGGCGTCCCTTAAGCACACCTCAAGAGCACTCGCTAGCGTGGGGCAATTAATCGCCGCATTGCGTAAATCCTCAATATCTTCTGGGGCGCCAATATTATTCCATGTTGTTGCTGGAATTTCAGCCTCGACAAATTGCTTGAACGCTGCGGTAGTCAAGGTGAAGCCATTAGGGACCTTAACCCCAATCTTTGATAATTTTTGGAACATTTCACCAAGTGATGCCCCTTTACCGCCGACTGTAGCAGTGTCATTCATATTAGCATCAGCAAACCATTCAGCGAGTTTAGCGTCTGGCATACCAGCCAATATGATAATTCAGTAATAAGCATGAGTTTGAAACCATGACAAATATGACGGTATTTGCCGCAAATCTTGCCATTAAGTAATTTACATTATACCGATTACTTTGACTAAAATTCGTTTGTTTCTCTGACCATCAAACTCAGCATAATGGATTTGCTCCCAGGTTCCAAGATGCAATCTTCCATTCATGACTGGCATCGTTACTTGCTGACCGAGTAATTGACGCTTGAGATGGGCATCACCGTTATCCTCGCCGGTTCTGTGGTGCTGATATTCCTCACCACCTCGACCGTCCACGCCATAAAATGGCGCCACTTTTTCTAACCATTTCATAATGTCATGATGTAGGCCATACTCTAGGTCATTAACATAACAAGACGCGGTAATATGCATTGGATTAACCAAAACCAAACCATCCTTGATGCCGGATTCCGTAATTATCTTCTGCACATCACTAGTAATACAGATAATTTGGTAACGCTCTTCCGTATGAATATGCATTTCTTCAACATAGGTTGCCGCTTGGCCGGTAATCAGTTTGCCCATGGGACGAAAAATTCGATTCAGTTTATCAACACACGGGCACAATCAAGGTTTCAAAAGTAGAAAGAGATATTTGTCGGTATGAGGAATCTTGCACTAGCGGCTTTTTTGGTGATACTATTTTCACCACTTGCTAGTGCTGAAACCTATCGTATTGGTGGCAAAGCGACATATGCAGATGCAACCCCAGTATCATTGGATTATGTGTATGTCGAATGCGAGGTCGGTGCCTATGAGTGCTATCAATATCGTGGGACGAAAGCCATGACCAGTGCTTATGGCGACTTCACGGTGGTAATTGACGTTGGTAATGAAGAAGATGGGATAGATATTTTATTGACTCTCAGAGGTGAAAACTTCACTCATACAATAGATTTGGAAAGGCACCAAAATTCTGCCGAAGGCAAGGTATACCAAGACCTAAGGCTCAGTCAAAACCCAACGCCATCAGGTGTTTTTATGGGCTTTGGCTGCTTTATTGTACTATTTGTGCTAGTCTTCGTATCTGTATTGTTACGAACAGGAAGGCGTCTATCAACCAGAGAAGGGCGATATGAATTCATGGGTTATCGCAAGGCACCGCTACTTGAATGCCCCGTTTGCCAAGAAAGGATATTCCAACATGAGATGGTTAAACACTTGATTGTCGATCATGATATTGAACCGTTTGAAGCAGGTGAAATGACAGGTAAGGTTATGCGTAAAACATGGACTGAAGAAGAATAATCGTGGGATTCATCAACCTCCTATTCATCACCATTCACATGCGGATTAGCCACATGACGCCGGATGGAGATACAGCCTACGAACACGAAATACCTCAGTTCGGACTCGGGGTATTTTTAATGTCTGATAATGGAGAATGTAAATCAGCGGTTCTCAATGCATTTGAGGCTGGCTATACACACATCGATACTGCACGAGCCTATAACAACGAACATGAAGTTGGCGAAGCTGTGCGCGAATCAGGAGTTGAGCGTGAATCCGTATTTATCACAACGAAGTTACGCCGTGCCCATGCGGTAGGCTATGATGAAACCATTGAGCATTGTAGGAAGTCACTTAAATTACTTGATATGGATTATATCGACCTCTATCTAGTCCATGCGCCGCCAGAAAACCCAGAACATCGCGCTCCCGTATGGCAGGCAATGGAATATTGCTTAGAGCAAGGAATGGTTAAATCAATCGGCGTGTCAAATTATGGTCCAGCCCACTTAGAAGCCATGAAAGGCTATGCTAAATATATGCCAAGCGTCAATCAGGTTGAGTTCAATCCTTGGTTGCAACGACCAGCATTGAAACAGGCTACAGAAGCCGCAGGAGCCAAGATAATGGCGTATTCGCCGTTGGCACGAGGCCACAAAGTAACCGATCCAAAACTAGAGAAGATCGCCAACGAATTGGACTGCACGCCGGCGCAGGTCGCAATAAAATTCTGCTATGATGAAGGCTGTATTACCATACCAAAATCAAGTAGGCCTGAGCGAATTATCGAAAATATCGCCTCCCTGGATGTCGATATATCGTCACACTATGAGGAAATCAAAGCTCTGGAGTGCAACTATGTTTCTGGCTGGGACCCAACAACTGAACCATAAGTGAATTTCTGTACAATGGTCGGGCAAACAAAAAAAAACCCAATACCGCACCCAGATTCCAATGTCAACTAATTTTTGGGATGCTAAGATTCCCGAAGACGAGGAAGAACCGGTCCAACAAAACGAGGTTGAACTGGCTGAAACACCAGATATAGAGCAATCTGATAAGATTCAATTTCCTAATCCACTAACAATCCAAGTTGATGGTAGAGCCGTGGAGTTCCAACTCGAAAACCAAACAGAATTGTCTTATGAAGCGATTCGAGCAATCCTTGCTAGCGATGAATTTTGGATCATCGATCTAGACCAAGACACTAATACTTTTTTTCAAATGCACATGGAGAGTGGGCTGATTGAGTATTGGGCTCGTGGTGCAATGCAAAGTCAGCAAACCGGTGATATCGATGACGCGCTAAAAATTCTAGAATCGATTCTTACTACGGGTTCAGTCAGTCAAACTACAAAGGTTGAGGTTAATGACAAACCATCATTGGAATCTACTGGAATTGTAACAACACAGCAGCGGATTGACACAATGCAACAAATTGATGTCGCACAACTCGAATCGGTTGAGACACCAGAAATCCACGATTTTTTCAGTTATGGTGGATTGGTGTTAGCTACGATTATCGTTGCTATTCCCACTCTGCTCCTTTTTTCCGCCGGCCCCCCGGGCCTCGCTGTGGGCTCTTTTATCGCTACTACTGCTCTCTTTGTATTGGTTTACTTTTATTTCACTCGAACCAAGATTGCGCATTTCAAAAATCAACAAACCTATGTTTGGTATCAAGGTAATTCTTTGCTATTTATTTATGTCAAGGAATTGACAGACAAGTTACTGACCTGGACTACTACAAGTAGTTCAACAGATTCTGAAGGGCACACTACCAAAACCAAACACTATCATTTCAGAATAGTCGACGCCAATGGTGGAGAATTATTTTCTGGCGAAGATGCCGGCGGCGCAAATCGGATGGGTGATCCTAAAGGCAGGGACCGGCTGAAAGAATTGCTTGGATTAGAAACGATCAATAGCAGGTATCAACCACCATCAAAACAATACTCGGTAACTGGCAACGCAAGGCGTGATTTGGGTAATAAGGGAAATATGCAAACCGCCATGAAAGGTATATTTGCCCTTATCTTAGTGCCAATATTATTTATTGGAACGATAGTCGTCTTCATCACTGTTGGTTTATTTATCCAAGAAGGATTTGGGATTTATTATGATGACTATGAAATGCCAAACCGATGGTGTGATTATAGCGTAAATTATCCTGTTACAGTGCCGCTTACCGTGGTAGGTGAAACATCAATGGATGGTTATGAGCATAATCGAGAGGATGGCACGTATTCTGATGCGCATCTAGTCACCAATGGCGGCATATGCACCTACCGGTATCGAACTGGAGATTCAAGAGCATTTGAGTTTGTATATGAATTAGAAGAGGTGTCAGATATTGATGGAATTAGCATGCTAGTTATGCCGCACCCTGGCGGTCAGACGGTTGGTTATTCAGGTCTTGAAGTCTATACAATGACTAACAATAGTGATGAGTGGGAGTTACAAATCGATTCACCTTACATGTATGGCGAATATGAACGCTATGCTTCATACTTTAATTATCCAGATGGATTTTATTATGGCGAGTGGTTTAGGCATGCGTTTGATAATACGGTAGAGAATGTTTCTGT
>DUJJ01000072.1 GCA_013329865.1 Candidatus Poseidoniaceae archaeon | reverse complement strand
GTATCAACATAATCATCTGCTCCACCCTTGGCAACTACGGTGAATATCGAACCACGTTCGATTACGTTTTCCCCGCTTACGGTTGCTTGTTTTGCCACAGGAGGTCTGTCATGACTAAAATCTTCAACAGCAATATTATTCCTTGAACTGCCGTCACCAGACAACCCGCTCAGTCTCGCACCAAATCCTGTCGACCATGCATTGGTCGGTAGATTTGTTGTGTCAACGGATGCAGAGTGCGACATTGTTCCTTGAACTGGAAGATTGGTCAGTTGCTTTGTTGAAACAACGATTGGATTATTTCCATCCATGTAGATTATTTCCAAGTTACCTCCGTTTGAGTAGTCCAATCCTCCAACATTGACGGCAGATGCAGAAACAGTAATTTGGTCACCACGAAGGTAACCGTCAGCGGATGCTGGATTGGTAATGGTTACACCGGATACCGCAAGATCCATCTTTGGGCCCATGTGAGAATCTCCGGCCGCTAATACGCTACGATGGGTGGTATGATCGCCATTGAGTAGAGCTGCCACTGTCAGGAAATTATCTGCTGCGCTGTGTCCACCGCCTGGTCTTACTGTAGAGATTGGCACTGACCACGATTTAGTTACTGAGTTACCTGCAGAGATGGTGACAGATTCAAAGGCATTACCATTGTTGTTGAGTAGCCATTGCTTCCAGACGTGATGAGGGTTTGGCCCACCACCATCATATGATTCTGGAGAGGTTTCCTCGGTAACCGCTGCATAAATTGTGACAGTTTTAGTTCCTGAACCAGTATATGAGGCTGTAATGTCAATATCCATCATGTTGCCATTTTCTGATTGAAAAACCGTTATTGAGTAATCTGCTGCACTGGCATCCATGTTACCACCATTTTGGTAGAAATTAGCAGTATTAGTGTTGCTAGTGTAATATGAGCTGCTTGAGGTTGCGTCACCCCAAACCATTGTTGGATAGTAACTTGGATTAATGTGAGCTCTTCGGTTAATTGGTCCGTCACTTGGCCAGCCGTTAGATGCAGACTCATAGAATGAAATGTATGTGTAGTCTTCTGATTGACTGCCGCCACCGCCATTGGTGACATATAGGTCATGCAGGGCATTGGATGCCCCATGACACGGCCCACACCAGTGTGCACCAACATATTCTGTGAACACTGTGTGACCTGGAGACTGGGCCTTGCTGATATTGCTTTCTTCATCTAAATATGATGCTGGCGAGTTACTATTATCGGTAACAATCGTTAGTGCTATGCTACCAAGAAATAGCGCCACAATAGTGAGCGAGATTGTCTTTTGATACAACTTCATGCTTGCTCCTAGTTCAAGGCAGTATATCAAACCCTCTATTTTTGGTTTGTTTTCGCAGATTAGGCACCCGTTAAGGAGTAATTAAATCCAAGCAGCCTCAGCGTTTATTCATGAGTTCATTGGAATGGGTTGTTCTGGAGGAAAATAGCGGCAAGACCTATCTTGTGGAACTAGTTGATAAAGTGGTCAAAATCAAAGGACTTGGCGTGTTTAATCCTGCGAAAGAACTTAGTGACAAAAAAATTGGTAGCAGGGTTACTATTGGTCAAAAAGTGCTTACGAAACTCAGTCCAAGGCTGCCGGAAATTTATCGCAGTATGAAAAGGAGAGCCCAAACTATTTCGTCGAAGGATGCTGGAATATTTATCACTCGATTAGGTATTGGTCCTGGCGATGTGGTTGTTGAAGCGGGTTTGGGTAGCGGTGGACTATCCCTACACCTTGCCCGTGTCTTAGGTAACTCAGGAACGCTGATTACCGTCGAAAGCAGAGATGAGCATGCTGAGGTCGGTCTTGAAAATCTTTCCAGAGCAAGGGATTGCCTTCAAGAATTTCCTGCTCACCACCACCTATCAGGAGATATTGAGTTATTGTGCAATAAAATTGCAGAATTATCTGAACAAATCGACGCAATAATCCTCGATTTACCAGATCACAAGTCAGCTATAGATGCTGTCAGCAAGTTACTTTCTGATGGTAGCAGAATTGCTTGCTATTGCCCAGTAACAAGTCAAATAGAACGAGCATGGGAAGCATGTGAGGCTAACGGACTGACGGTCGAATGGGCAGGGGAGATGATGGAAAGACAATGGGGTCGAGCCTCAAAGGGTGGCATCCGCCCGGTGAATGGGCCTTTTGGCCATACGGCATTCTTACTGATTGCTCACAAGCGATAATCAGAACTTTTGATTTTCCACCACTCTGATCTTTTTGTCACACTGCGGGCAAGTGAATTTAAACGGTGGCTCACTACCTCTTGGGACGCCAAGTTTTGCTTCACAGAACGGGCATAATACTTTGTTGTCCGGTGTCATTCGGCATTCATTGGATTTCAACTTATGAGCCTGAACAGTCTTTTCTTCCTTCTTTTTGGGTTTTTTATCTGGTTTATTTGACGAGCTGTCATCACCTGCTTCTTCTAGAGTTGCAGCCACAGATGCCAACTTCCTACGCTTGCGCAACGTGTTCATCAAGACTAGTAGTAGAACCGTTAAGGCCCATCCGCCAAGCATAATAGAGATAGTCTGTTGCTCGTCAAATTGAATGCCAAACGGTAACTCTACACCGTTTGGCGGAAGCTCCGGCCCATCTACAGTTATGGCTAATTGATTGACTGATTTTTGTGGGTAAGATACGCCATCTATTTCTACAGATGCAGAGATATTCAGGAGCGCAGACTCAGATTCTGAAATTCTTGATGTGATGAGTAATTTAAATTCTGTCGATTGGCCATTGTTAAGGTTGAATACTTTGGATTCCGTTTCAGAACCAGATGGCGTGATGGTAAAGTCAAACAGCGATTCATCAATGCCAAGAATGGTTATACTGCCAAATATCGGCGCATTGGCTAGATTTCTGACTGTTATTGTTGTCGATGAGCCTCCAGAAGAAGCCATGGATAATGTTTCATCAGCGAATGATATTTCTGCAATACCATCGCTGTCCCAATTAGGTTCAACTGTATAGAATTCAACTACCTCCAATACATAATCGCTTCTTGCATTGCTGGTAACTCTGAAGGTAAAGGACGATAGTCCAGCGTCTTCATCTGAATCTACAACACAGTTCCAAGAGTATGCCTGTGACGAGGTTCCCGCCGATAGGGAAAATATTTCTGACAAATCGCAGTCCTCGCCAATAGTTGTCAGGGTAAATTGGTCCTCACCCGTTCCAGTATTTGTTACCACTACATCACCGGTTATTGTTTCACCTGGCTTAGCACTATCATCTGCTGATAATACGGTAATTTGGGCACTAGCCTGAATTGGCAAAATCTTGAAGGCAATTCCAGAAGCAACTGAATCATCATTCGATGAGGTTACCACAATATTGACATCGCAACCTGTTGCAGGAGCACCCGCCGCACGTTCTCGGATAGTAATGGTAACAGCCTGGGTCGAGGATGGTTCAAGGTTAACCGAGGTAGTTGACAACGCTGTATCAAACCAAATTGTCGCATTATTATTGCCCTCAGCAAAATCTAATGAGACAAAGAATGTATCTGATGCAGAGCCTAAGTTGGTCACCTCAAAGGTATAAGTTACTTCAGAGATAGGTCCCGCAGCAATATTGTTATTTATTGAATTGACCGTCAATCCCACACTGTCCGCAACTTGTAATTCTAGGTTTAATGACTGTGAGAAATCAGCCGATGAATACGAAACAGTGATTGCGTAGGCGCCAGATTGAGCAGTTGAAATCATACTCACACTCATCTCGACACTCAATGTCGTACCGGCATCTAGGTCAACTTCAACATCTGAAAATGTAACCTCTGCCCCTGTTGGTAGGCCAGCTACCGAGGCACTCAAGTCTAGATCCATTGTCCCAGTATTGCTCAAATCCAATGTAACGTCAACAGATTCACCCGGCTTTGTTGAGATTCTACCATCCAGTGGACCATTTAGGCTAAATTCTGCAACTGGTTGGACATCAAAACTAGCGATTATTGAGCTTGATAGAGATGCATAGTTGACAGTGAATACCTGTTCGTAAAGTCCGACTACACCATTCGTTACATCCGTAGTTAGCGTCCATGCCCCTACCGCACCTGATGATACATTGACACTAGTTGCACCAACTATCGAGCTTTGCAGCGGAGCACCATCGGCAATGTCCAAGTAAAATTCAACCGTTTCGCTGCCGTTATTGTAAATTCTTATTTCGTATTGCTCAGGATTTTGCGGGGTTAATGCGACATGACCAGTATTAGGAATGTATAGTTCGAACTCCACCAACTCATCAACATCGATGGTGAAAGAGAACGGCTCTGGTTCGTAAGTGTAATCTCCATACATACCCTCTCCGGTCAATGAAATTTCACATCCATC
>DUJJ01000028.1:539-4005 GCA_013329865.1 Candidatus Poseidoniaceae archaeon | reverse complement strand
TGTATCGGTGAAAAGACCACACGTGAGGACCATAAATCAGTATCAGATCAAATGTATGCGGCGTATGCGCAAGGCAGAGAATTGCGAGGTTTGGTCGCTATTGTTGGTGAGGATGCGCTTAACGAGCGTGACAAACAACTACTCGACTTCTCAGGAGTATTTGAAGATAAATTCCTGAGGCAAACCAGAGATGAGGACAGATCAATTGACGAGACTCTTGACTTATGTTGGTCGTTAATGGCTTCTATTGACACAAAATACCTTGTCAGACTTGACCAAAAGTGGATTGAGAAATACGGTCAGTAAACGAGATAATAGGAGAGATATTCATGGCATTGGACATAAAACCAACCCGCAGTGAATTGATTAAACTTAAAGCTCGAATTAAGCAAACCAAGAACGGATACAAACTCCTCAAAATGAAACGGGATGGTTTGTTCCATGAATTTAGACAATTATTGGCAAATATGATTGAAGCAAAACGTGATTTGACCGATGCTTATCGATTAGCAAAACAGCGAATTGATTTAGCGAATGCCATTGATGGTGGTCTAGCGGTTAGAGCAGCAGCAATCGCTAACAGTGCTCACCCCGAGGTTGAGGTTGAGCGTAGAAACATCATGGGTGTTGTTGTTCCAAGCGTCAGCGGAACGAACCTTAAATCGACTTTTGAAGAACGTGGGGTAGGATATATTGGCTCTTCTCCATATATCGATGAAGCAAGTGATTCGTTCAGTGAACTCATCGAAAAAATAGTCACCGCCTCGGAAATGGAAGCAACCCTAAAACGACTGCTCGAAGAGATTGAAGCCACCAAGCGAAGAGTCAACGCTCTTGAGTTCAAAGTTATACCTGAGTTAGAGGAAGCAAAGGTGTTCATTCAACTTAGACTAGAAGAAATGGAGCGAGAAGAAACATTTAGATTGAAGAGATTCAAGAATAAATGAGTTTCATTATTCTCAACGATGATTAAAGTAGGAAAGAACTACACCCACATACTGTGAGGTGGTTGTGTGAGTAGCGACATTGCAGAGTCTATCGAAACAACCGTAGAACAACCACCTAAAATCAAGGCACATCGTGACGTTTGGGGTCAAAAAGAACTGTTGGAGAGAATAGTCTCTCGTTATTTCATTGTCAACGGTGAACTAGGCGGCACTAAATGGCCAGTTTGGAAGGTAGACGAAAAATCCTCAAGTGATGTTCACGATTCACTAGATAGCCTCAACCTTCACCTAGATAGTCTTGGATGGATGGCCAAACTTCAGCACGGTGAACCATGGTTAGTTCAGGTGTTACCAGTTCCTGAGCGGCAATTCCCTTCGCTAAGGACCACCGTTGGATTTTGGTCGTTTTCTCTGATTACTGCAACTATTGCTGGTATGCTATGGATTGACGATGCGAGACCCGATTCTGGCTGGTTTATGACATCGCTCTTCCTTGATGCACTATTTGGCTATACCATACCAATTTTTGCAGTCATTGTGCTAGCCTCATTCTTGCAAAAGCGACATGCGCAAAAGTATGGTTTGAGGGTGGGTCATTTAACCCCAATTCCAGATCCGTCAATTGCCTTGTTCTCTATAGGCTTGCTGCCCAAGTCCCTACTTATTTGGCCCTTTGGTATACTGATTATACCCTCACTGCCTAGAATGGATGCAAGGCCATGGAAGGACCGTGAAATGCTTGGCTGGAGTGCCCTCATTGTTCCTTCTGTGATGATCATAGTTGGAATTAAATTTTGGATAATTGGCTTAATGTTAACCCCCGAACTAATTTCGATTGGCTCAATGCAATATGTCCCTGAAATGCCTCTAATTGTAAACCTGCTTAGCCCATTAATAGCTGATGGCGTCTCAAGCAAACTTGTTTGGGCTCATCCATTTGCTAAGGCCGGGTCTATGCTATGCTTCTTTGGTTGGGTTTCTTTGTTACCTATACCGACATTCCCTGGAGGCAGGCTCTTAATAGCCAGAACGAGCATGTCAGAGTCAAGAAATTCAACCAACCAGTTGTTCTTATTTGCCATTATCCTTGCATTTGCTTGGATGTTTGACGCCTTTGGTGATTTCAATATCTGGTTACCTGTGCTTGGTATAATGTTTCCATTGCTGCTCCTGTTGGGTGCAGACAGAAGGGTTCCAATCATTCTTAATGAGCCAAAAGCAGTTGACTCCGACAGCGTAAATAGGATGGGCATTATGTTGTTTGTTATTTTCTTGCTTGGCTTACCGGGTCAAACTCCATATGCAATGGATGATGATTGGAATCAAAATGTTAGATATGAATTTAATGATACCGTGCTGATAATCGATGATAATCAATCTTGGGAGGGGACATTTGAATTACTAATTGTCAATTCTGCCTCTATTACACAGGAGTGGCGAGTTCAATTAGCTGAATACGATGATATGGTATCACCTAATTGGGATTTCACATGGATGTGCGGAGAAGATGCTCAAGATACGATTATAGAATCGGGGTGTGGTAGTAAAATTTCACCAAATAAGGCATCGACGGTTAGTCTCAATATAAGTTGGAAATCTTCACAATATAGCCCGCTAGCAGAACAACTTTATCTCATTAGTTATATCGACGACGAACCTATAATATCGACGATATATTTGACGCCAAACATCTCTCAACATGTGAACACATCGTGGTATTTGAATTATCAATCTGATGACGTAATGCGCTGCATTGAGGTATTTTCAGATAATACCAATGGTCAACTAAATGTTTCGTTCCCCAATTCGGTCTCGGATTTTGACTTTGAAACGCGAATGTATTGGATAGATGGTTATCAGGGATTGGAAGCCGAGATGGATAAAGAAACCAATGAAATATGCATCAAAGGCCAAGACCCAATTATCTTATTGCGATCATATGTTCTCAACGTCATAAAGCTAGGTAATCATACATTCCAGCCAGATCTTCCAGAGCTTCCTCTAGAACTCATCACTCCGGAAAATGGGACAGTAATTGATTCAACAACAACTCGGGGATGGGGCGCAAAATTAGAACCGGGCAGCTTACTGTCGGTCTCAGACCAAGAATGTCAACCCAACCTAATGGCAAGTACCCCGACTAAACCAGTCGATAAATCTGAGCAGTGGGTTTGGAACACGAATTACCGCAGCAGTTCTCGCATTCCATCAATTCAAGAAACTGATTCTCTAGAGCTGATTCTAAACGATACCGACGAGGCCATTATTTGTTCAGAAGATATGCACCCAGTTCCTGATTATACATTCTCTATAGAATACGGTCCTGAATTAGTATTTGAGAGAAATGGCAACTATCACAGAATGTGGACTTCGCTCTGGGCTTCGGCAGCGAATGGCGAACTCTCCGGTCCAGACATGTCCAACTTTACCATTCACAACCCAAACAATCATTCAACGAGGATCAACATTGTCCAGACGACCTACGGCGATAACGCCAACGAATGGACAGTAGTCCAATC
>DUJJ01000028.1:0-163 GCA_013329865.1 Candidatus Poseidoniaceae archaeon | reverse complement strand
CTGGAGAAAACGAATTCAAATTTTCTCCCCCAAGTAATCTTTTATCCACACTTTATGTCGATTTTGAAGATGGTGAAATATATATTTACTTGGGTAGTTATTCATGAGTGGTATTATGAACATTGCAGTAATTGGTGCTGGGAATATTGGGACCCTTATTGCT
>DUJJ01000060.1:11364-11607 GCA_013329865.1 Candidatus Poseidoniaceae archaeon | reverse complement strand
TTTAGCGATACTTCCCAAGCATTCATTTCGGTCATCTAACTGGTTGTCAATCCTGTCCAATCAACCAAAATTGCAGCAACAGATTTGGCAGGTAATTGCTCGAGCCCTCAGCGTTAACCGCTTAGCTCAGCAAGCAGAAATATCCAGTGACCGCTTGAGAACCTCACAGGTGACCATGCTGCTTGGGGAAAATGGCGAAGTCGAATTTACTGATTACGGTGTGAAATTTTGGTTTGATGTAAC
>DUJJ01000060.1:0-11030 GCA_013329865.1 Candidatus Poseidoniaceae archaeon | reverse complement strand
AAGGTTATGTTCTCCTCCGGAAATGTGACTGAGCGACACCGCATCGGTAGCATAAATATGGCTGATGAGTGTGTAATCGACGCATTTGCTGGCATTGGATACTACACACTTCCGATGCTGGTTAGGTCTGGGGCGAAGCACATCTATGCTTGCGAATTAAACCCTGATTCTATTGATGCGTTGAGCCGCGGCGCCAGATTGAACGGGGTCACAAATCGTTTAACGATACTTGAAGGAGATAATCAAAAAACACTAAGAGATTTAACGGGGCTTGCCGATCGTGTCCACCTAGGTATCCTACCGTCTTCTGAATCAACCTGGCGCTTAGCAGTAGATTGTTTGAAGCCGACTGGCGGGGTAATCCACATTCACATGATTGTGAAGGAAGTAGAGGTCGATGAATTTGTCATATACTGCCTTGATGAATTGCGAGACTATGTGACAAAACACCATAACTTCACCAATGTGACTGCTATACATGTTGAGAAAGTAAAATGGTATGCGCCGCACATTCGGCATATTGTCATCGATGTGTGCATTGATTGACCACCAACATCCTTTATTTGGCTAAGGTGGTAAAGCGCGCTAACCAACTCCTAGATACTACTGACTACCTCACAGAGCACAAAATCTGGTTCCAATTTGGCACTGAATTCGACAGAGGTTGAAGACATATTGCCTTAATCTGGTTTGTCTTCATCAGAAATCAACATCGCGTCGTAGGTAACAATGGTATCTTGATGCAGGCTGGCGGGCTTGTCAACTCTGGCGAACAATAGGAGAATAACGGTTAGCACGATTATCCCCGACATTGTTAGCATTTTGCCGGTGAATAGTGGCTCCGTCTCTTCAACTAAGACACCGAACCTAATCGTTCCATCTGGGTCCGCTACGCCGAGCATCCTGATGGAGTCTATGCGTGCTTCTTGGATTGGCCGGCCAAGTAGGTCAGGACCTGGATTTTGAATACCTTGATCACTGCCCGGATTGGTTACTGTAGGGGTGCTAGCAATCTCTCTTACTACAGTCATACCATGTCTCACAATGCCAAATACCGCATAACCACCATCGTCACGGTTCTCTGGGTCTAAGCCGTGTTGCTCAGTATCCGTGATATACCATTGAGAATCGGCTGAATCCTCATCTGCACCTCTAGCCATTCCAATAGCACCGTCGACGTGAGAAAGATTCTCATTGTGTTCCAGAGGTATCGTTTCTCCAGTCCCACCACCGCCACACTGCGGCGAGGTTATTGGATAGGTCCCGATAACCTTACATTCAGGGTCGCCCGACTGAATGACAAAATCATTCACTACCCGATGAAAAAATACGCCATCGTATAGACCAGATTCAATATGCTCAATTATGTTGGTAGTGGTTATTGGCGCCCATTGTTCAAACAACTCTATCACGATACTTCCGGTTGTTTCGGAGGAAAGTATCCCAGTATGGTAAGTGACCTCGATAACCAACACTGCATTGCCCTGGTAGGATTCATTCATGGGTGTATCTTCTTCAACCGGGCCATCAGTCCACAAGTCGGGGTCCAAGCCATTTAATCGCCAAGAAGGTGCATGGTCTGCGACTGATACATTCACTGGAATACATACTAACATGAAGTTGAGAACAAAAAATACTGCAATCCGTCCTCGCATAGACGCACCAAAACTATCTCACTCATGAATAATTCTACATCAAAGCGTCATGCTCATGAGCAAGCAGTGTCTGGCCCTAGACATGGCAGCAGTCCCCGAGCATGAAGAGGACACGGTCTATGTTGCCGAGATAATTAGCGAATCACCGACAGGCAGTCGGCGTGAACTGAACATTTCCATGGTTTCAACAATCGCCGTTTCGATTGTGTTTTTGTTGATGGCAATGTCATTTGGCAAAGCGATAATTAACGACTCAAACAGTGAAAATTCGTTCTCCGGAGACTGGTGGGACACACCTCTACATCTTCGACACACAATGGACTTGCCAATGGACATGATGCGAGCACAATTACCAGAAAACGGCACCTATGAAGCAGAACCATACAGCGAGCACTTTGTTGAAGTCGACCTACCGCTAAGCGAACAAGATGTTGGTGCTCCCGGCCCAGATTTGATGCATGTAGCATTGTGGCTTCCCGATGTCGAGGAAGGCGTCAAAGTGCCTGTAATAATGACGATTCACCCTTATTATGACTTTGGCGGTGAGGGAATAGTCGGCGAAGATTCCAACCCAAATACTGTGCCTGATGGTGGCGTCGGCAAGTGGGTTTATGACACATTTTTGCCGCATGGTTATGCACTTGCTCAAGCAACTACTTTTGGTAGTGGTCAGTCAACTCACTGTCAAGATGTGAAGGGTTTGGGCGAACAGATTGGTATCCAAGCCGTAGTTGATTGGCTTGGTGACCAGGAATGGTCGAATGGTAACGTCGGCCTGATGGGTAAATCATACGCTGGCACAACCAATTGGGAAGCAGCTCAAAATCCAAGTGAGCATCTGAAGACCATCGTACCGATCTCTGGGTCGATTGGAGTGCAGGAAATGTTCTATCGCAACGGGTCTTCAGAAGCTCGAGCAATGTTGTATGACGCGCTCTATGAAGGCGCCACTGCCGATGCGGGTTACGATGATTCCCGCATGTGCACCGATGACGCCATCGGTCCATTAAATCCACTAACAACCTGGGCAGGTGCAGAATTTGGCGGAGCAAAATGGAATGACTATTGGGACGAGCGTCGCCACCTACCCGATGTTTTGGAAAATTACCGCGGTAGCGTATATCTTGTGTGGGGTCTACAGGATTGGAATGTTGACCCGTATCATGCTTTCCCGACCTACCAATTAATGATCGACGCTGGGATAAATGCTAGAGCAATCGCCGGACAGTGGGCTCACAACTATCCAGACCAGCCAGATAGACACTCGGAATTAGGCTCAGGATACGGCCTGGAGGCTTATCCTAACATGAGCAGAATGGACTGGGCGGTGGAGTTGTTTCAGTGGTTCAATTACTACCTCAAGGACATCGGTGATGAACCAGAACCAATGGTACAAATCCAAACTAATGATGGTCGATGGCACGTTGAACATACGTGGCCGCCAGCCGATATGACGTGGGACCTTGCCGATATCGGCACTGATTGGCTTGTCACTGGTGATACGGTAAACGGCCAGGGTGCATCTGTTACATTGGTCAGTGGAGAATTAACCGACTTGACTCACATCTCTGGTTTACCAACCTTACACCTTGAGGTTACAACCCAAGCATGTCAGGGTGGACAAATCTTTGCCACCCTATATGACAACGAAAATAATCTGAGACTCGGTCATGCGACAATGGATGTTCGTTATCGTGACGGCGGGTATGATGCAAAAGCAGCATCACCGTTTAGTTCCTACACCATGCTCATGGAATTTAATCCGCTTGACGTCGTGGTGCCAGCCGGACATACACTGCGAATTGAATTGACAGAGAACGGCGAGGATTACCTGCCGGGTCCGTGTGCTTCAAACCCGCTGGGTGGTTTAACCGTTGACGGTGGTGTGGTTGGACTACCGATAATTGACCGACCAAAATCGCATGATAGTTGGTTTCTGGCGCCGCCGTGGTGGGAGCAGCAGCCAATCCCAAACCAACTTCAACAAGTCTAATACTTACTTGTAACCAGAGATAGTCGTGCAAGCCTCTACCAAAGGTGCGATCGGCGCATCGGTAATCCTTCTGATTCCTGGAGTAGCGTTGCTAATAATCGGAGGCGTGATGGCGGGGGGGTTCATTGAAGGTGAAAGAGGTTCTAGCTACAGTTTGGAAATAACTAATGATATGCCAGAACAGCCCGCCACCAAACGAGGATATTTTGTTTTCATTCAGGGAACGCCCGGTGATTTCAACGGTAACGGGGTGCATGATTACTGTGAAAATATAATTGTGAATGCTACTCATACAGGAGGCTGGGTGAGTAATCCATTTACGGGTTATGAATCTTATAACGAACCCGATGAAACGAGGCAGACCTTTGAACTCGAAGTCGCTCATGAGGGTAGTGGTTGTGCTGCCCAACACTGGCCAAAACAAATTAGCTTGAGCGACGGAATAGAGCTGGTAAAGATTGGACGCGCTTGTTATGGTTGTCAAGCAGGTACGACAACAATCACTGCAGAATATGCACCGATATCTGAACCGGAATCAAAACCTGTTGGGATGTGGTTAAAAGATAGCGATAAAATCCATGAAGCCAATACTCTGATGACTATTGGAGCTATTTTAACTGGGCTAGGTATATTGATAGTTGTTATCATTGTAGCAGTGAGAATTTTGAACGCTAAAAAAGGGGCGGTGGATGGAACCATGCCTTCGCAGCCAGGGCAACAAGAGCCCATTGAGATTATCGAACACGCGGAACCTGGCCAGCCAGTACGCTTCAGAATCAATAAACCCCCTAGGGGAAGAGATGCATGGGTCGGGATTTATCCTGCTGATGCCTCCAATCAAGAACACGGTAACCGTTGGCACTGGTTGCGTGATATTGATGTAAACAATGCGACTTTACCAGGCCAATCCGCTGGTCAATGGAGCATCAGGGTTTTCAAAGATGGCGGCTATAATCTCAAGCATCGCTTGGATTTCGGAATAGCCATTAATCGAGAAACCTCAGCACACGCCTCATATGATAGCTTAGTCGAAGGAAAGGTAGCCTTCAAAAGCGTCCATGGCAGGTATCTGAGCGCCCAACCAGATGGACGGGCCGAGTGGAACCGAGATAGAGCGAATGCCTGGGAATATTTCCATCTTGAAAAACGAGGGAATGGTAAAATCACCCTCAAGAGCGCGCACGGCAAGTATGTGTCGGCACAACCTGACGGTAGCGTGCAAATCAATCGCGGCACTGCACCACGTGGTGGCTGGGAAGAATTCACCGTCCAATTACACTTCATCAAACCAGTGAGTGGCAGCGGCTATGATGTCGTCCGTTTGAAGTCAGTTCATGGTAAGTATCTGAGCGCTCAACCCGACGGGCGTGCAGAGTGGAATCGTGACCATACACCGGAAGGTGGCTGGGAAGACATCCAGATGATTTCCTCGGGGGTTGCCACCTCTCAAAGTCGACTAATTGAAATCTTACGAGCGGTATCAGGTGAACCTATCCGCTTCAAACTCAACAATCCTCCAAATGGACATGATGCTTGGGTTGGTATCTATCCGGCGAGTGCAGATAATGCAGACCATGACGCTGAAGGCAAGAGGTGGCACTGGCTCCGGAACTTAGACGTCAATAACGCATCGTTCCCTTGGCAACATGGATGGCATGGCAAATTGAGTATACGAGTCTTCCCGGATGGTGGCCTGAACGAGATTGACCGATTAGACTTTGACATTGTCAAGGCTAATGACAATGCTACTCAATTAAGCATAGGTGATGGACGCTACAAGTTCGTTGCGGAGGACAGGTCTTGGAATGAACACAACGACCGCGCTCGCGCAATGGGCGGCCATCTTGCTTGCATTACTAGCGCAGAGGAAAATGAACAAATCACTCGAATCGCTGGTGGAAGATGGGTATGGATTGGCGGGATGAGGAAAGGCAGCGGCAATGGACCAGGGGCCGACCACTGGTATTGGTCTGATGGACGGCCTTGGACATACACGAACTGGGCCCCTAATGAGCCGAACAACTACGGCGGTAACGAGAACAGAGTACATCTAATTGACGGTCACAGTGGATTATGGAATGATATGGATGGAAACATTCGCGGGCCTGCAGTATATCAGATTCCAAGTGAAGTATCAGCACCGACCATCAAACCGACTTCCAGTCGTAAACGGGCACTCAGTAACGAATCAATGCCGACTAAGGTATTTGTCTCAGGGGCCGGAAGCACCGAAGTGAATGGAGCATATGTGTACAAACCAGAGCGACACGAGAACCGAATGTGTGACACAGTAGCTGGATATTTCCAGCACACCAACAATCCAAGGGTCTTCATCGGCTTCCAAGATAACAGCCATAACGGTCAGGCTGGAACGAATAAGTGGATGATGTTCTCAGGGGATGCTGTCCGTTACGCTGCCCACACCCAAGGTAAAAGTGGCGTTCCACCACGAGCAGGTAAATGGGAACTAAGAGATTCATGGAATTCAGATCATTATGGCGCGCCGGGCAAGTCTCCGGCACCAAATCTTAGTTATGGAGAGGAAGCCTCTACATCCCAAGATGAATTAAAATTAAAACTCAAATCTGCGTTGAAGGCTGCTGCGAAAGAAGAAAAAGCGAACTTCTGGGATAATGTGTAAACGTAACCTGACAGCAACCACCTAATTTCGCTAGATAGCGTTAATACCTACCTACGCGTGGGACAATCATGCACATTTCGGGAAAAATATTCATGGGGATAGGCGTTTTTGTCTGTCTTGCTGGCGTTGTATTGATGGCCATAGGCGGTGAAAATATCGAAGACTCCGGTGAATGGGATGTTGTTGAAAAGAGCGAGTGGAATGGTCAGAGCGGGACTTTCAAGTTTAGTGGTGATGGTGATTACCTAGTAATGGTAAGAGACACTGTTTCATGTGATTCATTCAGTTTGACCATAACCAACACGACATCAGGTGACCCTGAGCGTTATGAAGGCGAAGCATGCACCGAGGATGGTAGTAAGCCAGTTGGCTATGAAGACGACCCATCAGGTTGGTATAATGTTGGGATTACCTGGGATGTGACCAGTGAGACTCATCAAATAGACGCCAGCCATGAGATTTACCTAGTGCCATTTTGGGCAACTGTTGGCGAAGAAATCGGCGAGGCGGTTGGAGGAGCGCTTCAAGGAGCTGCTGGTTTTGGTGCATTGTGCTGTGGCGGATTTATCACCATTTTCGGGTTAGTGTTAGGCTTACTAGTTAACAACGACCAAAAAACAGTGATTATCCAAAATACTGGTATGCCGATGTCTCAGCCTAATCAAACTATGATGACGCAGCCAACAATGGAGAAATCATATGCAGATATCCCTGTTCAACCGCAGACCAAAGTTGAACAACCTCCAGCAGAAAATATCTGGGACCAAGAGCAGCCAAAGAACCCCTTCTGATTACTCAATAGTCCGATTACGAAGTTTGACTCCAAGATAGAAACCGCAACAATTGACTATCACATCTGAAATTTTGTTGTCCCATGACTCTTCTGCAAATTCATACGGCAGGATTAATTCGAGCAATTCCCAACCTATTGATAACAGCAGGAATAGTTGCCAACCAATTACTAGCAATCGCCCCACAGCGAACCACTGGACAAAATGACCGACAGACCAAGAGTTAAGCAGAACCAAATCAACCACCTTAATCTTGTAAAATTAATTCCAAATCTGATTTAATCCCTGCTAGGTTCCAATTATCTTCGGTCCAGCGCACTTTCTGCAGACCGTCCTTACCAATAATAACGATGCCATTGGTATGTTCTACATCATAGTAAACGGTGTGACCACGGCCAGCTATTGAGGTGCTATTCTCACTTTCTGTCAATACCACCGTAACGCCAAAATCTGACCAAATTTGTTCCATTGTTGAGAAATCTCCATCAATAAATTCTACTGTTGTTAGATGCGTCCATGAGACGTTGAAATAATTCATGTAATCAAGCAAATCCTCTGGTCCATCCCGCCAAGGGTCCACGGTAATTGACAAAATAGTCAGATTATCCTCGTGGGTAGGAAAAAATGCTTGCTCAATTAATTTAAGATCACTAGTGATAGTTGGACAAGCATTGTGACAATTTGTGAGAAAAAAATTAACAATTACAACCTGACCCGTCAGTAAGGAAGAGTTGAACGAATTATTTCCTGAGTCAATTAACTCAAACTGGGTAAATCCCTGATTGCTGTCGATATCCTCTCCAGCATAGCGGTCGCTATCTGATGAAAGGCAACCCGCAATTACGAGATTCAGCAACATCAGCCATGATATGACCCAATGTTTCATTCACAAGCCTCAGTTTTTGCGACTTCTAAGCAGGCCGGAGGCTAACAGAGCCAACAACATCAGGCCGTATGAGATAATCCAATACTCAACATCCGATTGCCCTTGTTTAGCGACATCAGTGACTGGATTGAATTCATACAAAGTCATCGCTTGGAAGCCGCCGCCGCCACCGCCGCCAGAATTGGCATTGCTCATGTCAGCAATTCCGTGGTAGCACAGCAAGAAATATGGAAAACCAATCATTGAAACCGTGTCTCCATCTGTATTAACAACCGTTTTCGACGAACCACTAAGCGGTGTTGAAACATAATAATAGGTCCCCTGGGGGAACTCTGGCGTGGCACCAAAGCGGCCATTACACTGGTCAAGATCACCCATATTAGGAACGTAATTCCAATCATCGATACCATTGTAGCCTTGATCGCCACCTTCTGAAGTTCTTTCGACCTCATAGGATGAGCGAAGCGGAATTACTTGCCCGTTGTCATCCCAACCATACATACCGTATATCGGGAAACCGTCGAACGCCCAACCAATAATTGGCGAATGTGTAGTCGAATCTAAATCGGTATAATCGTAGTTCACTATCGTCTCACCATTGGGGTCATTCCAAAACTGACACATTGCGTCATAGTGGTAATGCACTCCTCCAGGTCCGTTGTGAGCGCCGCAGTAACCCAAATCGATGGGCTGTCGATCTTCGTTGAAGTAAAGATACTCAAGGGCAACTGCATCGCCACCTGGACCCTCCTCGGGCCCAAAAATTGGTACGCCATTGACTGCGACTGCAACCGCACCTCGGTCCGGTGCGCACTCATATGCGCCATTGGCTGCGGGACAATTAGCAGAGTTATGTCCGCCTGCGGTGTCTGCTACTGGTTCAAGAGGAATTGTCCAATCCATGTTTTGCTCATCGGCGTTCGCAGCAAATGCTGAAAGCCAGTGATGGTTAGGTATAGCATTAGAATTAACCAGCATATCGTCAGCGGTTAGTGTCACTGAAACATCACACTGGAACCATGGTCCAGAGCCGCCACCGCCACCAGATTGACCGGCACCCCGATTATTGGCATTGTATGAATTCCCTTCGCCATTAAGATCTCTAACCCACGGCCCTTGGCCGTTTTGACACAACCATGAATCTTCTTTGTCAAATGTCTCTAATCCATCGAGGATAAAGTCGAGAATCGTATCGAAAGTCGGGTCGCTCTGATATGGTAGGTGGTGATCTGCTGTGCTACTGTGAACATCTAATGAATTGGCGAACTTGGCTGCGAGAGCAGGAGCCATACTCCCGAATTGGTCATTTTCACCAGAGAAAACCATCGCAGGAATATCAAACGGTTCTACGAGTTCGATAGTGTCGATCAATCCTTCATGGGTTGTTGGTAAGTAGCCATTGTACATTAGGGCCATATCAAATGTCTTGTCTGTGTTGGCAAGGTATACCGGAATCATTGCTGCCCCCTGTGAGTAGCCCATAATCGCATAAAATGGCCCATCATTCTCAACAACTTGGTCTAAATATGCGATAGAAAGGTCTGCCCAATCTGGGTCAGTAGTCGGCTCTCCTTTGCCACCTGGAGGATCTTTAATCCATACATTGTTATTTTCTGGAGTGCTGGCAAAGACAAAATCAAAGGTTGGTAGGGCATTCATCAAATCCTGAGTACCTTGCATGCTCATCAATGAGTTAGCAGTTTGACCACCACCATGTAGCGCGAGAATCTTAGGTCTCGTGGGTGGTTGCTCTTTTTGTGAGTCTGCGCAACCGACGTTGTCTACTGTTTCTCCTAACGGTGTGCCTGGGCATTGATCTAGATTATTTGCGACACCATCATTGTCGCTGTCTAGTTGGGATTGTGAACAGCCGTCTGGATTTACTGCTTCTCCCGTTGGTGTATTAGGACACGCATCCAGATTATTGGTTACGCCATCTCCATCGCTGTCTTTTTGCGAAGCAGCACAACCCACACTGTCAACTGATTCCCCGCTGGCAGTATCTGGACAAATGTCACGGTCATTATTTACTCCATCCTCGTCATCATCGGTCTGCGAATCTGAGCATCCAGTCTGATAGACTGGTTCGCCCTCTGGAGTATCAGGACATAGGTCCACGTCATCGAGGATGCCGTCTAAATCAGAATCATCCACTGGGTCCGGAGGTAATGGGAGGTCAACGATTGTTGAATTTATTGAAGTGGAGAAAAATCCACAGGTTGCAATTATTTGCCCCTTACTGTTTACTAGGCTGGTATTAAACTGCATCATAAACTCGCCAGTTTCGGGGTTTACTTGCGCATAAATATCAAGCAATGGTGATTGATACAATGGCTTGTAAACAATCGTGCAAGTTTCTGGATATTCGTGGATCGCTACACCTAGCAGAGTACCTTCAGGTGCGTCTGTGCTCAATGGAATCTCCCATAGGAAGGTGACCTTGACATCAGCCTCATCGGGCTCTGATACGGTCAGCTCACTAAACACGCTCTCGCTCTGTAGACCTGCTTCATCAGTGACAGTAACCATCACCATCCATGACCCGACTTCATTGGTCGGCAACTCGGCATTCCATTTACCATCTGCATCTACTTCGGTATTTTGCAGAGTCAGAAATTCGCCGTTAGTCACCGGATTTATCAATTTAACAACGATACTAGTAGTGGTTGGGGATTCGTCGAACACATAACCGCTGATGATTGAATTTTGACCGTCCCAAGTACGAATTACGTCAGGGACAAAAGCTACTGGTTGTTGATTAGTTACCACTGGTTCTTCGATAATTTGTTCTGGAATTTGAGTTTCTTCATCGGAGGATTGACCTGTATTATCTACGATTATTAGTAACCCACTTCCGACCAGCAACATAACCAAAAAACCAGACAGCAAAGCAACTTTCGTGTCCATAAATCAAAGAATTTGTAGTGTCTTATAATTTATTGGTGTCAATGATTATCTAAGTTTCAAGCGTGAATGGTAGCAACTCAGTATATTCTTGCGTTGCCAAAATACCAATTAGAAAACCAAGCGGTGCGACCATCATACCCAGTATAAGTATCGGGGT
>DUJJ01000174.1 GCA_013329865.1 Candidatus Poseidoniaceae archaeon | reverse complement strand
CAGTGCCGCCCGAATTTTCACTAAACGCTCTGGGCCGTTGGCAATATCGCCGTCTGCCATATCGTCAAGTAGCCGGCAAAAAGCATACAGTTTGGCTGCCTCCAGACCCATTTTTTTTCCGAGGAAACGCTTTGCCCAATGGAAACTTTCGCCGTTGAGAGCGAGTGACTCATCGGGAGTTAGGTTCTCGTTTGACATTGTCAACAATCCAAAATTTTGCTAGCGTGGTGGCTTGTAATTGTAGTTATGATATTATATCGCTTTTAAATCACTGTTTATTCGACGACATTTAATACTTATTTCTCCCACAATAAAAAACGGCTTTTTATTTACCTCAATCCCGACCGTCAGACAATGTCAGCCGAACCGACAAACAGTAAATCTGCTGCCGTCATAGGTAGTGGCTTTGGGGGTTTAGCAGCAGCCATACGGTTGCAAAGTGCAGGAATTCAAACAGTCCTCTATGAGGCTAGAGACAAGCCTGGCGGTCGCGCCTATGTCTATCACGATGATGGCTATACGTTCGACGCCGGACCGACGGTAGTAACAGCTCCGCATACCTTAGAAGAATTGTTTGAACTTTCAGATCGCAAACTTGACGATTACATCGAGCTGATGGAAGTCGCGCCAATGTATCGGCTCATCTGGAGTGACGGTGATAGGTTTGATTATACCCGTGACGCAGACAAAATGCTTGAGCAGATTAGACAACGCAGCGAGCAAGACGCCGAAGGTTACCAGCGATTCTTCAAGTATTCAGAGAAAGTATTTGACAAGGGCTATACCGATTTAGTTGACCGACCGTTTCTTAGGTTTTCCGATATGCTGAAAGTGACGCCTGATCTGATGAAATTACGTGCCGAGCGCTCAGTTTACAAGACGGTTTCAAAATATGTTAAAGATGAACATTTACGACAAGCAATGAGTTTCCACTCACTGCTGGTCGGCGGCAATCCTTTCCAAACTTCATCAATTTACACCTTGATTCATTTCTTGGAACGACAGTGGGGAGTATTCTTCCCCAGGGGCGGAACTCACGCACTAGTTAGAGCATTAGTGAAATTATTCGAAGAATTAGGCGGCGAATTAAGACTCAATTCCCCGGTTAAACAAGCTCGCTTAATCAATGGTGATACACAACATGAAATTACTGACGGCAATGGTGTCGAACAGACCTTTGATGTCGTGGTATCCAATGCTGATATCCATCATACCTATGACCGGATATATGGGGCTAACAAGTTAGCCAAGAAGCGGGCAAAAAAGCTGGAGAAAATGGACTGGTCGATGTCACTTTTTGTCCTGCACTTTGGCACCGACATAGAATACAAGGATGTTGCACATCACACTATACTGTTTGGTCCACGTTACAAAGAACTGCTTGATGAAATCTTCAAGGGCACCAGCCTGCCTGATGATTTCAGTTTGTATCTTCACGTTCCAACAGTCACCGACCCTCAATTAGCACCTAAAGGCTGTAGTGCAGGATATGTCTTAGCGCCAGTGCCCCACCTAGGTAGAGCCGATGTTGATTGGGATTCCATTGCCGAAGATTATGCTGATAAAATAATCAAAGCATTGGAGGTTGAGTTACCTGAATTAAGTAAACACATCGTCACCCGTCGACATTACACACCTAAGATGTTTGAAAGTGAATTAGTCGCCTACAAAGGTTCTGCTTTTTCAGTGGCGCCTAAACTAACACAGAGTGCTTATTTCAGACCGCATAACAAGGACATGAAGATACCAGGACTATACTTTGTTGGTGCCGGTACCCATCCCGGTGCCGGCCTACCCGGTGTTATCAATTCAGCAAAGGCGACGGTTCGGCTGGTTGTGTCAGACCTTACTCCTCGCTAGAATCATCATCAATCTGAAATTCATCAGTTTTGAGACTGATAACCAATACAGCAATACCGAGCAGACCGCCAAGGACAAACAATACCATGGATGAAATACCACTGGCGCCGATTGCGACTCTCAGGACAACGGTTGACAGTATGAAACCAGTGTTGCGAGCTAGATTTGTAAAGTCAGTTGAGTATCCATAAGAAATCAGCAAAATCAGGATATCCGCAAGAATCAGGACAGTGAAGAAATCGAGGAAGAAAATTTCACGAGTGACCGAACCGTCTCCCTCACTTACTGAGATTATCCAATTAGAGAACGAGAATAATGCCATTATAATATAGGTAAAGAGTAAGAATAGAGCGATTCTTTGCTTATTTTGGACAAAATTGAGTAGGTCACTATTGCCGAACTCTACCTTTGTCTCAGTTGAACTATTGGCTCGATAAATCAGCGATGTGGTAAACAAAGTGATGAAAGTTAGACACTCGATGACAATTAGTTTTAATTCAGAATCGATAACCCAATCACCGCTGAATTCTAGTTCAGATAGACGCTTGAAAATATCTCTGACAACTAGTAGCGTGACGATTTCGAATTGCTTTCCTACAGCGGTGGAAAAGGACTCAGGTATTGCTCGGATTAGTTGGTAAACTTCGTAGGCAAGCAATATTGAGAACGGCGTGTAGAGTGCGTCTAGGGGTGAATCTAAAAGATCTGTAGATGCACTGTTGACTTCTAAAACACCAACTTGGTAGAGGAAATACAGGCTCAGATGGAAAACAAATCCAACGATTGCAGCAACTAAACCGTAGCGTCGAACCTGCTCTTCTGCAGGCTTGCCTAGCAGCCGCTCATGAAGATTTACCAATGCTCCAGTCATGGTGGATGTTTGATAGTTTACCGTATATAAGTATGTACAACCGCAAAATACGGAATTAAATAGAAAAATACACTGATATATAGGCATCAAGAAACCGCTTAAACTCATGCTGGATGATTTACCCAATCACCTGTCTGACCGCACTAGAATGGTCAACGATTACCATGAGGTAACCGGTGATGGTCCTGTCGTTGTCTGGCTTAAATCAGCGTTGCGGGTCCACGAAAATCCGGCAATAGATATTGGGTTATTGGTGGCAGAACGTTATCAAAAATCATTACTTATTTACCAAGCAATTGACGAACGCTATCCTCATGCCTCACTGCGTCATCACAACATGTTACTGGACGGTGCCCGTGACTTACACAGTGGTTGCAAATCTCGTGGTCTACGTTACGTCTTGCACGTTGCTCGAGACAACAATCGACAAGCCGTAGTCAAAACCTTGGCTAATTCTGCTTCATGTATTGTTACCGATCTTTTCCCGCTTCCGCCGTGGACTCATTGGGTCAGGCGCATGGCTAAATCTGCTCGTTGTCCAGTGCTCGAAGTGGATTGCCACTGCGTAATCCCGATGACATTATTTGGTAAATCCGTTGACCGCCCATTCAAGTTCCGCGATGCCACCAAAAAAATGCGTAAGCGACTCGTTCAGCAAACTTGGCCTGAGATTGAAGTGACGGTTGAACCATATACTGGCGACCTACCATTTACTCCTGTCGATATCGACAAACTGGTGAGCGATACCAGTGCGCGAATAACCCTCTTACGTGATTGCCGAATCGACCCTACGGTCATGCCAATTTGGCGTGAAAGAGGTGGGGAGTTGGCCAGCCTGGCGAAGTGGCAAAAATTCCTCGACAAAAATCTAGGTGGTTATGCTAGGAGAAGAAATAATGCTGCAGACCCTGAAGGTGTCTCTCGCTTGTCAGCGGCTTTTCACTATGGTTTCCTCTCGCCGATGAAGGTTGCTCGAGAGGCATCAGCCATCGGAACCAAATCAGCCGACAAATATCTTGACGAACTCCTAATTTTCCGTGAGCACGCTTGGCATCATGTCGTCAGCACAAATACACCCTATTGTAGTTCTAATCTCCCTCATTGGGCGATTGAATCGTGGAATAACACAGCAGACGACCCCAGAACAGTCATCCTGTCAGACCACCAGATTGAATATGCTAGGTCACCCAACCGGTTGTGGAATCTATGCCAGCAGTCGTTGGTTAGACATGGTGAGCTGCATAACAACTTAAGAATGACTTGGGGTAAAGCAATACCACACTGGTGCGAAACCCTAGAACAGTCTTTGTCTCGAGCACAGATGTACAATGACAAGTATGCGCTGGACGGCCGCGACCCTTCATCAATTGCTGGCATACAATGGTGCCACGGCTTGTTCGACCGACCGTTTTTCCCGTCGCTTCCCGTAATGGGAGTCGTCAGAAAGCGCGACTTGGAAACGCATGCATCTCGATTAGACATGGCCAAATATGCTAGTTACGTTGACCGACATACTAGCCCCGATGACGAGATTTTTATTGTCTATGGAAATTCGCTTCTAGAGTGTTTTGCGGCCCGGGTGATGTATGACAATGGCGTCAATGTCTTGCACATTAGTAAGACAGTCGGTGACTGGGACCGAGGAGAGTTAACTGTTGAGCAGGTCAATGACTTGCCCGAATATATCGGCAATCGTTTGAAATCGATTGCTGAAAAAATCCAGTCCAACAAGCTCTCCCGCATCAGCAGTGATTTACTCAGAGGTATCCCAGCCGGGACTCGAGAAAATTTGCAAACTGAATCTAGCCAGGGTGAAAGTAAAGTTCACGTTACTGTAAAAGATAAAACAACCTCTGTAGCACGGATTATTTCAATGGATTCGATTGATTTGTTTGATTCGCTCCATCTTGATAGCAAGCAAATAGCTGACCTGCAATATCACTTGCTTGATAGTGAACCAGCCTCCACTGATATCGTTGGCTTACTACCGTTGGCGTTGTGGCGACTAGCTGAGTTACTTTGGACTCTCTGTGAGGTTGACTACGAGACTAGTTACCCGGTTCAAATGAAGTTAATTTAAGCAACTTTTACTTTAACAAAATTAACCCACTCTGTGTTGGAAAACATGGTAATTTGCCTCGGTCAATTTTAGTTAATGGGTCGAACAGTTCCAACTTGGCGCAACCGTATTGAAGCAGAATTAACCAATCTCGATAATTTTCGCAGGGCTCTCAATTCTGTAGACCGTAATGCGTTAGATCGCCTGATCAATGGTGTAAGAACCCGGCGAACCGCAGGCGGTATGCTTCCAGCTCACGATTCGTGGAAGCCAATGCTGCTTGCTATGCTGCTAGAATGTTGCAGCAAGATTGCCGAATTAGAACGAGTGATTGAGACGTTAATTGACGAAGTGTGATGATGTGAAAGGCTGGGTAATCGATGCACAATTAGGTGATGACGGCATCACAATGGACGTTTGGGTTTTTGTCAAAGGTATAGGAATACAGCATCTACCGATTCCGTGGTGCGCTACAATTCACATACATTCGAACAGTTCACGCTTAGAAAATTTAGCGAGTTGGCTAGAATATCCGGAGGTCAAGATGCGTTTTGCCATTGGTGCGATGCGCTTTATTCGGCGTCGATTGTCCCTAGACCAGTATGAGATGCATGACGTATTGGAGGTCGATTTAGCAGACAGTCGGAGAATTCGCCAACTTGCTAACCACATTGAATCAAGAGGGGATTTCCATCGTTACACCCTATACTCCGTCGATGCACACTTGGCCCAGCGATTCTTTGTTGAGCATAATATTGCACCATTCCAATATGTTGAATGGACTGGCAACCAATTCATCGCTCATGAACAGTCGGACGAATGGCCGGCATTGACTCAGCTAACAATGGCTTTTGATTATGATTCAGCTGACGGCTTTGATACAATTGACTCACAGTTAAAATCGGTTACATTATTACTTAACTCTGGTATTAATGAAAGCAGAGTAATCGATTCATCAAAGGTCTATCATAATGGTTCCACCGCAGAATTTCTCGGTGCGTTACAGCAGGAAATCAATCGTTTCGACCCAGACATTATCATGACTAACGGTGGTGATTTTCTACATTTTTCAATGTTACAAAAGTTGAGTCAAGACGCAAACCAGCCGTTTACCTTGAGTCGCAAAAACATTGCATTGCAGCCGCGCACAATGTCAAGAATTGTTCATTCATATGGGCAAGTAATACGTAAGGACAGTTATTTTCCAATTCACGGTCGTTTACATATCGACATCAGAGCCAGTTTTATTGTTCGTGAAGGCGGCTTACATGGTCTGTTCGAACTAGCCCGACACTCACGACAATCACCACAGGACATCTCAAGACTGTCGCCGGGGTCGGTAATTAGCGCGATTCAGATGCGTATTGCAATGGAGGACGGTGTTTTAGTACCGTGGAAAAAGAATCGTCCTGAGGATACTAAAACGGCTTGGGAATTGATGATGGCAGACCGTGGTGGTCTCTATCTTGATAGCAAACCGGGGCTTTACACCGACGTCATTGAACTTGATTTTGCTAGCCTATTTCCTAGTATTATCGCAACCCGCAACATCTCACCCGAGACATTAAACTGTGCGTGTTGTCAACCGACTGATGAATTAGTGACGTCAGCAAATTATCTCCCGCTAGAGATAAATGCGGCGAACAGCGAGTTTAGACGCCGCCGTTTAGAGGAACGAGTCGGCACGGGATTATTTCCAATACCCAGTTCTTATGCATTGCAAGTGCCTGGTTTGTCATCACATACCTGTGGTAGAGTGCACGGTTTCCTTGGGCGAGTAGTAGCGCCGATTATCGAACGCCGCCGCCAATTAAAGCAGCAGATGGTTCGCAAAGGTGACGCTATTGACAAACAGCAAAACGCCTTGAAATGGTTGTTAGTGACCTGTTTTGGTTATACTGGCTACAAAAATGCTCGATTTGGTCGCATAGAGGCACACGAGGCGATATGTGCTTGGGCTCGGGAAATATTACTGCAAACCATTGCGATTGCGGAAGAGGAGGGATGGACTGTATTACACGCAATTGTTGACTGCGTATGGATTCATCGGGAAGACGTATCCCGACGAGAAAAACAGCAGCTTGCTAGGCAATTTGCCGAACGTGTTACCCAAGAGATTGGCATTCCGTTGGAGTACGAAGATCTCTACAGTTTCATCGGATTCCTACCCAGTCGAATGCACGGTGCTGGTTCTTTGACCAAGTATTGGGCGTATGGAACTAAAGGTCTGAAAGTTAGAGGTATTGAATCACGCCAACATTCGACCTGTGAATGGGTTAGGAATCTACAAGATTCCGCATTACAGATCATGGTAGATTGTGTTGACAATGGCATCGATGTGACCGGTAAACATGTGCAGAGTACTATCTGTAGTTTATTGCATGACGAATTGTTACGACTTGATGAGCATCAAATACCGCCTAAGGAACTGGTAATTACTCGGCGGGTTACCAAGACCTTAGAGCAGTTTACCGTATCAACAACGACTTACTCAGCCCTCCTCAGAGCTAATGCATTAGGGCATGATATATTGCCCGGGCGTAAGGCTAGATTTGTTGTGGTGAAGTGTGATAGTAAGGATCCAGCAGACCGAGTAATTCTACTCGAGGAAATTGACAACTCACCAAATCTGCGTATCGATATTGTATATTATCGAGAATTAGCGGTAAGAGCGGCTTGGGCTATACTAGCACCCTATGGCTGGACCGACTCTGAGATTGCTGCTGGTAACAAAGCTATGACTTTGTTCGACTTCGAATAATGCTAGGTTTCTAGTCCAAGAGGGTTATTTCTTCGAGGTCTTGTTGATAATCTGTCCGTAATTTCTGATGCAATATTCGACTATAGGTTTGCTGTAGAGTTTCTTGATCGGTCCAGTGTGCGCGGAATCCGGAACTACCAGTCGGTTGATGGACCAGCCATAATTTACTAACTCCGCCCTGGCGTCGGTTTCTTCCCAGCAATTTTTGATTGCACTGCTTGTCGATAATGTCAAGCAATGCTTTGTGGCGTTTGGAGTATGCCTTGGCAGCAGTGATGACGATTACGGCAATGTCATTTTGTTCAGCAACCTGAGTCAGTTTCGCCATACATCGCTTCAACAGAGTTCGCGCTTCTCGATCTCTTACTTGAGCATCAAGATGCATAACAATAGGGCCATCAACAACTATCAATTTAGCATCAGTTATTGTCAGTTCATCCGCTATCCTTTGCACTAGCGAAGCGAATTGGTGGACGGTAAAACCGCGCCCGACAAACAGATTACGTAACAGATAGTTAGCCTCTGGGTAAGCTTCGGGAAAACATCTGAGTATGCGATCTGGATTGAAACGGCAAGCACCATCAATCCAGTGAACATATTGCCCATTCATCAACGCTATTGCGGTCCACGCCTCTGCATATTGGCGCATATTTTTGCCAGCAAACCCGTTCCCACATAATCGGTAGATTCCGCCGCTTTGAGGAACGATTAATCGTTCATCAATTGTGCGTTCCCGCACCAAGGGGTAGTGTCTTTTGCTCACAACCGAAGTTAAACTAAACCGTCTAAAAGCCTTGATGGAACCCCACGGTTAAAGTAAAACTGAACGTAGATGAGAGACGATGATTTACCGGCATTCTGTATGGTTTCGAGGTTTTCTTTATTTTGTGGAGGTTGTAGGCCAACATGGGCCACATCATGACGCAAGGCGAGGATAGTGTTTCACGGATGGCAGGGATGGATGTCTACTTGCCGACCGGTCAGAAACTTGGCGTGGTCTATGATGTGGTGATAGATACCGATGGAATAAGGTGCACGCATCTTTTTGTTAGAGAAACTGACCATGAATTGGTTGAGGGAGGCATAAACCTCGCTATACCGTGGCGTTGGGTGCGTGGCGTTCATGATATTGTCTTGTTACGCTGGTTCCCTCCAACCCCAATTCCAATGAGTAAGTGAGGCTCTCGAAATGAGTATTGAAGTTCACATATTAGGTACGTCTTCAGCAC
Source organism: Candidatus Poseidoniaceae archaeon (assembly GCA_013329865.1). Taxonomy (GTDB): domain Archaea; phylum Thermoplasmatota; class Poseidoniia; order Poseidoniales; family Poseidoniaceae; genus MGIIa-L1; species MGIIa-L1 sp8725u. The sequence continues at coordinate 277 of DUJJ01000174.1, read as the reverse complement.
GTCCGACTAGTATTCGTCAGGTAAGTGGTAATCTAGTCTCGTGCGCTGATGGCATTGTGGTAGTCGATGCTGGCGAGGGATTCCAAACACGATTCTTCGAACAAAGAAAGCGCATGAAACAGCACGAAAAATATCATCTAAAGCCAAGTAAAGTGGGTGCTTTGTGTCTTACCCATGGCCACTTAGACCACACATGGGGCGTCCTCCCATGGTTGCAGTCATTAGCCTTGGATAATCGTCATCAATCATTATTGGTTCTAGGACCAACGACGAACGA
>DUJJ01000176.1:16171-18485 GCA_013329865.1 Candidatus Poseidoniaceae archaeon | reverse complement strand
ATTGTGTATTTACCATGAAATCACTCTTCACTGTCTGATAAGTTGTTGGTGCTCAATCTAAACATCATCGGCCCACTAGCCGCAACTATGAATGTCGATACGCCGCCTAACAGATGTAATAGAGATATCCATTCAGGAAATTCGCCGATTTTGGCTTTGATTAAGTATGTAGCACCTATCATAAGGTTCGCAAACCATAGTATCGATGTGAGCAACAGCGCGTTGTAGAACGGTTTGGCATTGTTATAGTCTGCTTGCTTCTCTTTCAGCCTTAGCAAGGCTACAATCAATACCACTCCGACAAGCAAGGCACCTACTCTGTGTATCATTTGCACCAAAATACCTGAATTTTCTAGGGTGGGCAGAAACTGACCGTTACATTGGGGCCAAGCGTCAGGGAATCCCACCGAGCATGATTGGTTATATTGCCCACCAGCGGTTGACGAAACCCATGCTCCCAAAACCAACAGAATCAGGACTGAAACAGCAATTAAGTCAAATTTTTTCCGATATAGCTGTTTAAATTGCGGTGCGACTTTGAGAAACCGCCATTCAACACCTTCTTTTACTCGAGTTAGTTTGTGTTGCCATAATATTGACGCGGTAAAAATAGATGCCAGCGATAGATGCATTGCTACTGACCAATCAGCATTATCGTAGAACACCGTTACCGCCCCCGCAATCGCCTGGATTACAAGTAGTAACGCAATGAAAACCGCTGAGTAGAAATTGCGTTTCCCATAGAAATCAATCTTGCGCCTAGCCACGGCAACATTGAGTAGCACTGGTATAGCAATTACTCCAACTAAGGCTCGATGGAACCATTCAAGAAATATTTCGAAGACAGTATAACGGTGGTCCGCTCCTCTCGAATCAATTTCATCCGGATTCTCTTCCCAATACGCTGCTTGTTCCTGTTCAGAAATATCGAAACCATAGGTTCCAAAACATTTTGGCCAATCAGGACACGATTCTCCGGCATCATGTATTCTTATTGCGCCCCCAAACGAGATGATTAAGGTGGCAAATAGTAGGATAAAAAGAGGCAATGTTGAAGGGCGTCGCCACCAAGCCTCCCCCATGAGTTGTAGGAGAAGTGTGCCCCTTTTGAACACATGCCTTGAGAAATTGAGGCCCTGTGGTTCGAATAAACATCCTGCTTTTTGGTTGACAGTAATACTATGTTGCGTGATAATTTCTCCAGTCTGTAACGCTCAGGTGACTGTGGAAGATAACACCTCAGCCAGTGTCCAAGATACCTTCATAGATGTCTTGATAATCGATTATCCGTGTGATGTAACAATCTGTGAAGGAGTAAGAGCCGAGACCCTGATTGAGTATTACGGTGCTGATTGGTGTGAACCTTGTGAAACTCTAGAGTTGATGCTTGATTCTATCAGTGACAAAGGTATAGCATTGATTCACCACCATCCGTCGATTAACGATCAAAGTTACCTAAATCACTCAAAAGCCAGATTTGCTGAGCAGTATCGCCTGATTTTTATTCCCTCAATAGTGGTGGATAGTGACGGATTATTGACTGGAGCAGGTCAAGGCGCAGAGCTAAATCAGACCATGGCGAATTCCAACGTTACGTTTTCCGGCATCGATAACTTGTCAATAAGCAATGGAATACTGAATTGGAATACTTCATCAAGTTATGAACTACAAATTTGGAAACTTGAATCGGTAAAACATGAGTTTGACAATCGCATGCTAAACAATACCGCTACTGATATGATGATAGTTGATAACCAACAACGAGTGGTTAACATATCAGACTGGGTTACTGACTCAACAAGCCGTCTAGTGTTTATTTTACAGTCTGATGAGGCTCGGCAATTGCGATCGTTGTCAGATAGTTCGACCGGTGCCAAGGAATTAAGCGAGAGCGATGAAACGCTAAGTGACTTGTTGCTACATGACGGTAGTTATAACGCAGCGGTTGTGACATTTCTAATCCTATTACTATGTCTCTTACCTGCATTAATTTCATTTCGTCGACTGCAAAAACAAGTCGACTATGAATCGGAATAATCTGGGTTAGTTTCAAAAACACCCGCTATTAGCATTGGTCACGACTGACCGTCGAAGTGATTATCATGGTTAAACCAATTCGTCTACATACCCGTTTTGAAAGAGCTAGAATTATTGGAGCCAGAGCGCTGCAAATAGGTATGGGTGCACCGCTTTACGCAGGTGAAGAAGTTTTAAGAGAGGCATTCAAAGATGAATTGATTTCATTATATGGCTTTGAAGAAGCCTCAGTTAGATATGTCTTGGACCCGCTCAAAATCGCACTCTACGAATATGA
>DUJJ01000176.1:7617-15779 GCA_013329865.1 Candidatus Poseidoniaceae archaeon | reverse complement strand
TAAAGCCATAAAACTCAGAATTCGCTACACTTGGCAACAAATCACGCCTCACAAGGATTGTCCTTACAGTCCATAAATCAACAAAAATCCGATACTTTAGCGTTGCATCAAGATAGTCTACTCCGCTGGAACCACCCGTTCCCATTCTTCTGCCAATCATTCGTTCAACCATTCTAGCATGTGAATTCCTGAACAACAAGATAGACTCCTCAAGTTCAACAAAGGAGTCAATTAACACCCTTGGCCATGCCAGCAAAGGCAACTCACGATAGGATTCAATGAATAGCAAACCGGCTCTGGATCGATTCACATTTCCTTCCGGGCACAGGAAATCCTTGGCATTCAACACTGATTTTTCAAGTCGTTCACGGAGAATTACCGGGTTGCCATGGCCGATAGATTCGAAGTGTTCTATCACCGTATCAGAGTGCTTGTTCATGGCCGACAAGTGACTTTCGATATAGTCAATGGTGATACGGTCGTCGTCGACATCGCCAACGAATGAACCATTGATTGGAGTGCGATGAAGCCACTTTTTTAACAACTCATTCAAAGATGGAGCTGATAAAATCGTATTGAAATCTGATAGCACCTGAGTTGAGATTTTGCCCTCGCGCTCTAATTTTTCCATGTGTTCAAGCGGGTCCATCCCCGCATCCCTTTGTTGATGTTCAAGGCCGAGGATAATTTCTATCTGGCGTAGTTGCCAAGATTCAAATCCTGAGGAGGTCCCAAGACGGTCTCGAAATGATAGGAAATCTTGTGGTGTGAGTGTCTCCATTACTTTCCATTGTTGGGACATTAAATCAAAAACCGCCGATACCCGCTTAAGATGGTGAACTATTTTTGGCATCGTATCCTCGTTAATATGTTCTGAACTCATTAAGTAATGCACCTGTTTTAATTCTGTGAGCACTAGTTTGAACCATAATTCAAAAGCTTGGTGAACGATAATGAAATGCTTTTCATCGTTACATGGCGTTGGCGAGTAGTCTGATGGACCTTCTTGCAACTTCAACATCTCTTCCAGCCTGAGATAATTACCATAAGTCATCCTATTCGGCTGTTTCTTCGCTTCCATGTGCAGTGGATGGAAACACAAGACTTGAACTTTCACTGAAATTCCATCATAAATCGATAATCTAAATCTGATTTATACTATAATTCAGAACAATAATATCTCATTACGCCATAATGCTCATAGAGGGAACACTAAACCACTCGACATGGGCGTGGACAAGGCAACACTGTCATCTTGGCTCGCCGGCTATGATAAAAACAAATTGACTATTGGAGTCGTTGCTTCCCATTCCTCGCTACAGATATTGCACGGTGCAAGAAAAGAAGGCTTCCGAACCTTGGGAATTGCCGTCGGGGAAAACCGTAGAAAAATTTACCAGGCATTTCCTGGGGCTGACCCTGATGAATGGTTAATTCTGGAAGACTATCGTGAAATGCTAGATTATGCTGAGTGGTTTAGAAAGCGAAACGTCATAATAATACCCCACGGCTCATTAGTAGAATATCTGGGTTCAACAAATTTCAAGAATTTACAAGTTCCAACTTTTGGTAATCGAGGGATTTTGCACTGGGAGAGCAGCCGTCAACGGCAAAGGGATTGGCTGGAGGCCGGCGGTTGTGAAATGCCCAAAGTCTTGGAAGACCCGCATGATATTGATGGTCCGGTAATTGTAAAATATGCCGGAGCAAAAGGCGGAAGAGGTTACTTTATTGCTCGGGATTACCGTGACTTTAGACGAAATGTCGATATTGAAGAAGAGTTTACTATCCAAGAATATGTTCTTGGTTGCCGTTATTATCTGCACTTTTTCTTTGACCCGATTGCCGAGGATGGTTATCAAGTTCAAGGTAAAGGAAAATTTGCCGGCAAGAATCTCGGGCGATTGGAATTACTCTCAATGGACCGAAGAGACGAGTCAAATGTCGATGAATTTTACAAACTTGGGTCACTAAGGGACCTGCGTGAAATGAGTCTTGAACCTTCATTTGTAGTTACTGGTAATCAACCAGTAGTAATTCGTGAGTCATTATTGCCAAGAGCATTCGAAATGGCAGAGGGGACTATCGCCGAATCGTTCGTGCTTGAGGAAAATAGTAGAGGCATGATAGGTCCATTCTGTTTAGAAACCATAGTCACCGATAAGTTAGAGTTCAAAGTATTTGAGATAAGTGCCAGAATCGTTGCTGGCTCAAACCCTTTCATTGGTGGCTCGCCATATTCCGACATTAATGAGGAAAGAATGTCAACCGGCAGAAGGATTGCAAGATCAATCAAAAAAGCCCAAGATGAGGACAGGTTGACAGATATATTATCCTAATCAGTTTTCTTCTTCATCTTCAATTTCAACTTTAACCTCTGGTTCTTGGTCATCGCTAGGTTTACTCTGGCTGCCCGTCAATAAATCCATTTCTGCTCGAATGGCGTCTATTCTTGCCTGACGTTCATCAGTTGTTGGAACCTCAAACTGTGCGACTAGTTTGATTGGATCACCGTGAGAAAGCTTACCATCAAACTCTAGCAGTTCACCTACATTGTTAACGATAACTTTGAATTTTGTTGGGTCTTTTGTTCGACGTTTCTTATGTTTCTTGTAGTGATGAACATAGACTTGATATTCACCAGGCTGGGCGGTTTCATCTGCCCAAACGACATTTTCAACGGGTTTTTTGGTTTCAGGGCGCACATTTGCGTCAACGTCCAACTCACCACCACATTGTGAGGTCTTATTACCGCCGTGAATTCGCTCTCCAGAAGGACAAACAACATGTAAATCAAGGTCATTGAAATTATCCCACATTAGAGAAATCTGCACATCACCGGAGCGAGCACCTTCCCTGTCAAGCCTTGCTTGTAATTCTTTCATTGCGGTTTCTGCTGCCTGTCTAGACTCAAGTTCTTCTTGCTTTCGGGCAGACTCTAACTCGGCCAGTCGTTCCTCTTCTGCAGCCGCCAGATCCGCCTGGCGTTGTTGTTCTTCCGCTTCCCGTTCTTCTTCGAGACGAGCAGATTGTTCTACCTCCAATCGCATTTGCTCTTCTAAACTACGCTTGGCATTTTCTGCCTGCTCTGCTCTGTCAGGGACGTCGAATTGGCAAACGAGTTTTATTGGGTCTCCATAAGTAAGGTCTCCGTGATATTCACGATAATCACCAACATTATTGACAATAATTTGGAAAGATGTAGGATCTTTTGTGCGTCGCTTTCTATGTTTTTTGTAGTGATGAACGTATACTTGGTAAGTTCCCGGTGGTGCAGTAACTCCCGGCCAAACGACATTTTCAACTGGCTTCTTGGTTTCTGGCCTGACATTTGCATCGACGTCTAATTCTCCACTACATTCTGATTTCTTATTGCCACCGTGAATTCTTTCTCCTGAAGGACATACTACATGCAAATCTAAATCATTGAAATTTTCCCACATCAGGGAGATTTGAACATCACCAGTCATTGCTCCCTCACGTTCAAGTCTAGCTTGCAATTCTGCCATGGCCGCTTCTGCTGCGGCTCTTGATTCCATCTCTTCTTGTAATTTGGCAGCCTCGAGTTCGGCCAACCTTTGTTCTTCAGCTGCCGCCATTTCTGCCTGCCGTAACTCTTCACGTTCCTTTGCTAAACGCTCTTCCTCTTTTTGGCGCTCTTTTGCCAGGTTTGACTCCTCTTCCAAACGAAGACGTTCAGATTCTTCCATTGCTTTTCTTTGCTCCTCTTCTGCTTCTCTGCGAGCGAGTTCTTGTTCTTCTGCACGACGCTTAGCATCTTCGCGCCGAATGCGCTCAAGCTCCGCTTCTTCCGCTAGTTTACGGGCATTCTCTGCCGCTCTGAGTTCCGCTTCTTGTGCAGCAAGTCTTGATTCGACCAATTCCGCTCGCCTGCGACGAGCCTCAACAATTGCTAATTTCCGATCTATCTCTTGTTTAGTTCTGCCGAAACTTGGCGCCCCGGTATCCTGGCGTAGACCTTCAGCAGACATTCCCGGTCGCATGTTTAATTTCGCATCACTGCGGACGAGTGTGTAATAAATACCAAACAAAAAACCACCACTCAAAGCACCCATTGCGACTAAGGTTACCGGTTCCATTGAATACGCCATGGCGAACTAGTCTTTTGAAGCATCGGTTGCATGAAGGGATTCATATATCGGGTTCATCGACTGCTTAAGTTGATAATTACCCATGCAAAGTATTGAGAAATAGGAGATTTTAGCATGGCCTATGGGAAAGCATGATGTTATGGCAGAAATTTTGCCAAATGGCAGAGGGGTTTGGGTTCCGATTGACCATGGCGTAACCGATTTCCCATGTCCCGGACTCGAGGATATTGAAGCAACAATCAACGCCCTCATAGCCGGTGGTGCAAATGCGATTATTGGTCACAAGGGAGTGGTAGACAAATACAGCCACCTCTGTGAGGGGACCGCTACCAAGATGATTGCTCACCTGTCAGCATCAACTAGGCACGGTGGCAAAAATCACAGCAACAAGGTGTTAGTTGGGGATGTTGATGAAGCAATTATGCGAGGTGCAGTTGGAGTATCTTGTCAAGTGAACATCGGTAGTAAAAGAGAATCTACGATGCTTCAAAGAATGGGTCAAATTACCTCAGAGGCATATCGAAATTCAGTTCCAGTTTTAGGTATGCTATATGTCAGAGGGGAAAATGTGAATCTGATGAAAAATGATCCAACCAAAGGCTACGCACACGCTGCCAGAATCGGCTTTGAATTAGGCTGTGACGCCGTTAAGACTGTGTGGACCGGAGACAAAGATAGTTTTGCGGCTGTATGCCGGGGTGCGCCAATTCCACTGCTCGTCGCTGGTGGTCCATCAACCGGAGATAGTAAACAGATTCTAACGATGGTTAAACTATCGATCGAGGCAGGAGGTTCTGGAGTGTGCATGGGCCGACAAATATTTGCTCATCCTGATGTTACTGGAATAACCAAAGCGCTGGCGATGATTGTTCACGAGGGTTGCTCTGTTGACGAGGCAATGGAAAAATGCTCTTTATGAGGTGACTAGATGCAGGTTTGGTGTGATTTTCGAACAACGCCTCCTGTGCAAGAAATTGACCCGGTGTTCGATAGCACACTATCGAAAAATGGTGAGGGTTACTCGCTCAATGGCAATGTTGTTTCATACAAAGGCGAGGTTGTTGGAGAGTTCGTATGCATCCAAAATAGCGAGTCATACAATCAGGCTAGGGCAAAAATAGGGTTAGTTACGTGGCTAATTGTTGATTTCACCGACTGGAAAATGATTCCAATCGAAAACCTCATCGCTGAATGCGAGGATAGTGGTACTATGTTGGGAGTTGTTGTCACTATGCCGGCGGAGGTAAATGGTATTGCTTTTGCACTGGAAAAGGGTGTTGATGCAATTATCGTAAAACCAGAGGACCTTTTGATTGAGGCCTGCATGATTGCTAAAGCCTCAAGGATGGAAAACCAACCCGTTAGTGAAGCTGTAAAAGACGAGAAAAAAGATTCACTCGATTTAATTGAAGGAACGATAACTAGTATCGAATCTGGTGGCGTTGGAGAGCGATATTGTATTGATCTAACCAGTCTGATATCCAACGGCGAAGGCATGCTGATTGGTTCTAGTTCATCATCGCTGGCTCTCGTACATGGCGAGGTGATAAAATCACAATATGTTCCAGCCAGGCCCTTCAGAGTAAACGCTGGACCTCCTCACTCCTATGTATTGATGGCAGACGGCAAAACCAAGTATATCGCCGAGTTGTTATCGGGTGACGAGATTATGCTAATCTCAGATTCTGGACAATCAAGAACAGCAACAATTGGCCGACTAAAGATAGAAAAGCGCCCCTTTTTGCGAATCTCTTGGGAAAATGACTATCAAATATCTAATTCTATCTACCTTCAACAGGCAGAGACCGTCCGTATCGTTGCGGGTGTAGGGAAAGTGATATCAGTGACAGATTTAGCAATCGGTGATTCAATACTATGCCATAACTCACAATACGCAAGGCATATTGGTAACCAAGTTTCCATATCAGCAAAGGAGGTATGAAATGGCGGTTATCGGGACTGGTGAAGCACATGGTGCGTGCAGTTTACTGCACGCTGCCGGTACTGGATATGGCGCGTCAATAGCACTTGACCTACCAATTATAGTCAAAGCATTGGATAAACCCAGTAAACGCCATCTTGAAGACTCAAATGATGTTCTAAAAGCCGTGGTAGAGGTCTGGCTTAGTAGTGGGTTAAGCTTGCCTGACGGGCTAGAAGCAAGCGATATCCACTGGGCAGTTGCCTCAAAAATACCGCAAAACCGGGGCTTGAAATCAAGTGCGGCGTTATCTATCGCGGGGCTAAAAGCACTTTGTGAAGCAACAAATACCGAACTATCCGATTTTGAAATGGTAAATTTGTCGTCACAGGCACAAATCAATGCCGGTGTCTCAATTACGGGGTCAATTGATGATTCATGGGCTTGTCTGACCAAAGGTTGGAAATTGATTAACGCAAACGCCGAGGACATCGAAACGGGAGTAGTAATGTCCGGACCTGGCCCAAACCCTGACGATTGGGTGGTAATAATTGCCGCACGAGATGAGCGAAAAACCCGTCCTGAATTGGAAAGTTTTGTTCCGCTTTTTCAGGAATTCGAAAAAGCTTTGATGGCCTTACAACAAGGAGAGGTTTTGAATTGTCTAACGATAAATGGGCGAGCGGTATGCTCTGTAACCAATGATATACAAGGACGTAAAATTGCTAATGATGCGTTCATTAACGGCGCCAGAGCGTCCGGAGTATCGGGCTCTGGTCCTGCGGTAATAATCATTATTCCAAGCCTAGTTTCTTCGTCTGCTAAGCGTATCAAATCCACTTTAGACAGATTGATGCCGAGCAATCAAATTATTGAGACAAAATTTCTATCCCTCGATACAGATGAATTAGAAATAGAATAATTTGCGCAGGTTCTTGAACCAATACCACTAGCAACTTATGATACCCATGCAAATGAGCCTTGGTGAGGTCTTGCGACTTACTTTATTTGGCACCAGTCATGGACCCCGAGTTGGTGCATATCTCGAGGGAGTGCCACCCGGCATAGAGTTAGACTTCAACGCAATTCAAGACCAAATGAACAATCGCAAACCGGGTGGCAGATACGCTAGTAAGCGACGAGAATCAGATAATGTAGAATTGCTATCTGGAGTTGAAGGGGCGATTACCAATGGCAAAACGATCGAAATTTCAATAAAAAATTCTGATGTTAGATCAAAAGATTATTCCTTTTTGCCAAATCAACCACGTCCGGGTCATCAAGACATGGTGATGATGAAAAAAACCGATGGAAAGGCAGACTTGCGTGGTGGAGGAACTTCCAGTGCCCGCTTGACTGCACCGATAGTGGCCGCTGCGGCCATTATCTCACCGGTTATTGCCAAGTTAGGGATAGAAGTGAATGCTCACGTATCAGCGATTGGTTCTGTTAGAGCGATTCCGATTGCGCAGTGTCCAACAAAATGGCACAACGATGAGTGCCAAGCCATAAGATGTCAAGACCCTGAATCCGCTGTGAAGATGATTAGCTTAGTAGAGGCACACAGAAAGAATCGTGATTCGATAGGCAGTGAGGTTGAACTGCAGGTATCCGGTATGCCCATGGGTATTGGCGAGCCGTGGTTTGATGGTTTAGAGCCATATCTTGCGCGAGCAATGATGTCTATACCTGCTGCGAGAGGTGTTGAATTCGGTGAAGGTTTTACTGCCATTGCGATGAAAGGTAGCGAGCATAACAACCCTTGGGGCGGCAATCATGAGAACCCAGTGATGTTAGGTGACAAACCAGACGGCGCACTTGCCGGCCTAGCCACAGGTTCAGACTTTTTCTGTAAAGTTGCTTTCAAGCCTCCATCGAGCATTCCACAAGAACAGGTTACGCTCAATCTAGCAACTAATGAACAAGAACCACTAATTGTCAAAGGAAGACATGACCCGGTGCTTGCTCCAAGAGCTGTTGCTGTGGTGGAAGCAATGGCTAAGTTTGCCATTGCAGATTTAGCGATCAGAGGAGGGTTTTACCCTGAATGATGTTGTAGTTCACAAATTTGGTGGTTCCTGCCTAAGGGATTCATCTGACCTCGATAAAATTAGTAAAATAATTGCCCA
>DUJJ01000176.1:0-7209 GCA_013329865.1 Candidatus Poseidoniaceae archaeon | reverse complement strand
GAACCCAGATATGCGACAAGATTAGTCTCTGATTTGAGGAAACAACATCTGCGTTTCTCGCCGTTACTTGATGAATCAATATTCGCCGAAAAATTCTCCAAAGTACTTTCTGGTATCGACAAATCACTGCACAATTTGTCAAAAAATCCGGAGAGTTATGTTGATGTCAATACCTTATTGGCGGCGGGCGAGCGATTGTCAGCACTGGTTGTGGCTAATGAACTAAGAAAACGAGAAATGGACGCTCACCCTGTTGGGTCAGAAGATGTTGGGATTTGTCTCGACGGAACCGATACTGCCGTCAGTGTAGACATTGAAAATTCGATTAAGAAACTCGACCATGCGGCATTTTTTGGCATACCAGTCATTACGGGATGGTTTGGTGAAGGTAAAGATGGAAATTTAGCTCTGCTTAGTCGTGGGGGAAGCGACCATTCTGCCGCAGCGATTGCGCGGATGCTGGATGCTAAGAAATTGATTCTGTGGAAAGATGTCGACGGTGTGCTATCAATAAATCCTCGATGGGGAGTAGAAACAGGTTCTATCCCGTATTTGGGGTACGATGAAGCAAGAGAGTTATCGCGCATAGATGCCCCAGTTATTCACCACACTACTGTCACGCCAATCAAAGATTTTGGTATACCGATTGAGGTAAGGAACTTGAACTCAACAATTGAGGCATATGCGCCCACGGTTATCGGACCAAACATAATCGATTCAAATCAACTAAAGGGTGTTGGCTGCTTAAGGAGCATTGCGAAGATAACCGCTGAAACTGGAGATATCGAAAATCAAAGTATGATTCTGGGTCAAATTCTAATTCAATTAGATAAAGAAAACATTACTTGCTGGTCAGTAGAATCTAGTCTGTCGACCATTGATATTGTTGTTTCCCAACAGCAATTAACCATTGCTGAGAACATCGTTCAAAGTAAATCAGTTATCACAAATGTCGAATTATACTCATGTCTAGTATCTTTCATTGGAACAAACGATCGCACGGTTGTCGAGGAACAACTAAGGAACATGAAAGTCAAAAATACGGACTTAGTGTATCTAAATTCAACAAACCTATCAGTTCAGTATATCGCTGATACTGTTGACATTAAACAGTTGATGGAAGACATTTCTGCTGTGCTAGTCAAAAAGCGCCGCGTTTAGCATTATTCAGCACGCTTTTCTCTGAATTTTTGCAGATGATTGGGTAGGTTTAGTGCGAACAAACCACCAACCACACAGAACACAAAGAATGTTCCAAGAGCAACGCCATACACAGAGATTAGTTCAACTGACTCCTCTAATCTTGTCGCGGTGTCGGATGAGAATACCCCAACAATAAATGGTAGAATAGTATTTGCTGATAAAACAATTATTGCTAATATTGCTGCAGAAACAGGATTTATTACTAAAGAACGATGATATTTCCCCACGATTTTCTTTGGATTCATGACGTATACCTCATTAGTCCGGATACTAGTGTCAAGCATCGAATACCTAATTACGCCGTTAGCCAATTCAAAATACATTACCAGCAAAACCGCATAACTTACCACTAGAATATTGAGTAGGGTTGGACTATCTTGCAGTCCGAATGGGTCGCTGGATAATGAGACCTTTGAAGCAGCAAATCGCATTATTGCCAATATGAACAACAAATTGCTTACGAGGGTATAGCGGGCATCTCTTTGCATAGTACCCCAAAAACCCGTACCAGCAGCAAGGACAATAATAACGATTTGAGCAATGAATGAAATTGTTAAGCTACCAGTAACCATGTACCACAAGGTGCCCTCAGGCGGGGAAACCATATAGGTTAGCAAAGACAATGCGACTAGAACGCCATAAACACCCAACTGTAAATTTTGTACCATCCTATCTGGAGGTAGGAACTTGGTTTTTGGGACCAACGGACCGCCAAGTAAACTCTCGATAAAGGTCGGCATTTCTACCGTCGGAATTGCGTCTTTGGGAATATCAGAACCTGCCCCCGCTTGACCGGCCAACTTCTTTCGTGATGGAGCAGATGACCTCACGGTTTTTCCTTCGTAAAGGACTCTAGTATCCCCTGATGGCTTATTTATTGTCATTTACCTCACCTTAGAACCCTCGAGCACCAGCAAGTGCTGTTGACAGTAACATATCAGGTTCCCAATCCATAATATTCACTCCAAGTCCCCGCAACTCGCCAATCATAACATCGCGCTCGGTTTTCAAAACTTCATAGCCGGTACGATCGATTCGCTTTGCGTCAAATTCGAATTCAAGCGAAGATGGGGATAGCACAGTAACATCAAAGTTTCTTGCTCTGAAATCACGTAATGCGCTGATGATTGTTGGGTCATCTTCTAAATTTGACAGGAATATAATCGGGCTTCCCTTATTGATGTGCGGCATTATTCGATTAACAACCACCTGTAGTGGAATATTACCTCGGGCTACTGCTCCAGCAAGTTTGGTCAGGATGACATAGAGCTGTTTTTTGCCCGTATCGCGGTCGACGCTTACTACTTCATCGCCGTAAACTATGACACCTACTGAGTCCCTGCGGCTGAGGAAATATTTTGCTAATGATGCCGCTGCTCTAGTTGAGTAAACTAAGGCATTTCGAGACACGGGACCGGTTTCTGAAACGGCTCTTGAGTCAACAATAATGATGATGTCAGAAACAGCATCTCGCTCACGCTCATTGACCATTAGTTTACCCGAACGTGCGTATGCAGACCAGTTTATCGACCTAAAAGAATCGCCATCAAAGTATTCTCGCAGTGAGTAGAATTCTGAACCAGGTCCTGGCTGCCTTATGTTCACCGCACCGGTGAAAATCTTCGGTACCCTAGACTTAACGAAGGTTTCTTTGAGGTCTTCCATCTTTGGAAACACAAGGAAATCATCGTAGACATGCATTTCTTTTTCCTTGTGGAATAAACCAAACGGGTCCTGAATTCTGACGGCAACTGGTCCAATGCTGTAAAATCCTCTGAGTGGACATTCGATGGTGTATTCAATGAACGTCTCTCTTCTTGGACCTAACTCCATAAGTATGTAGTTCGAACCTTCCTTGATTCGCATTACTTCCGGAACGCGGTCTCTGACCTCCAAAATCTTGGGTAGCGGTGAGTTATTTTGCATTCTTAGCGTGACATTAAGTTCGCCATCTTCAAACAGTCGCGCACTGGAAAGTTTCCGCATCGCGATAACGCTACCTAAAGCAATGCCTTCCTCACCAGACCACTCATCGGCTCGCCTGCCGGAAGAAGCAACATCAGCGTGTCCGCCAAACAGAGCGGCCCAAGTCAGGAATACAAAAATCACAACGGCAATCGTCACCAATTGTTCATTTCGCAATGTCAAGCCTAGCAAATACATTGCTATGGCAAGACTACCCAACATTGCTGATTTACGACTCCACATGACAAACACCTATCAGCGGTGATCAAACTGTTGGCACTGGCACTTCTCGCAGGATTGTTTGAATGACTTCTCCGGCCTCAAGTCCTTTGATTTGGTGTTCAGGTTTCAAAATGATTCTGTGAGCAATTGCCAATTCTGAAACTGCTTTTACATCATCAGGTGTGACGAAATCTCTACCCCTGAGCGCCGCAGCGGCTCTTGAGGTCTTCAGCAGAGCTTGGGAACCACGTGGAGATGAACCGACAAGGACTCTTGGATCCTCTCTGGTTCTAGCCACAATTTCTACCATATACATTCTCAGTGCAGGGTCGACATACACATCTTCACAGGCTTGTTGCATAGCAATAACACGCTGCGGATCGGTGATAACATCGACATCCACTGCATCCTTTCCACGAGAGATACGACGTGCAAGAATTTCATCTTCGTCTGCTCGGTCAGGATAACCTACTGACATCTTGAACATAAATCGGTCAAGTTGTGCTTCAGGTAGCGGATAAGTTCCTTCCTGCTCAACAGGGTTCTGAGTTGCCATAACAATAAACGGCGCTGGTAACTTATGGGTGACGGTTCCAATGGTCACCTGCTTCTCTTGCATAGCCTCGAGCAGAGCAGCCTGAGTTTTTGGCGGTGCACGATTAATCTCGTCAGCTAGTAAGAGATTACAGAATAACGGTCCGGGTTTGAAAGTAAATTCACCCTTCTTTGCATCATAGACATTGGTTCCGGTGATATCTGCAGGTAGCAGGTCGGGTGTGAACTGCACACGCTTGAAATCACAGCCAAGAGCATCGGCGAAGGTATTGGTCATCAAGGTTTTAGCCAATCCCGGATAATCCTCGAACAGAAGATTTCCGTTGGACAGAATATTGATTAACACATTATCGATAATATGTGCTTTACCGATAATTACTTTCTGAACCTCGGCGCTAATTGCTTGGGCAATTGCGCCTACAGCAGAAAGTCTCTCTCTAACTTCTGGGCTACTCTGGTGCTTCGGCTGGGCCGGAGCGGCCGGCGCTACTGGGGCTGCTGGTGCAGGTGCTGCTGGTGCTGCTGGCATTGGAGCCGCAGGCGCTGGTGCTGCTGGCATTGGTGGTGCTGCTGGCATAGGCGCTGGTGGTGCAGGTGCTGCTGGCATCCCTGGCTGCGCTGGCGCAGGCTGGGGTGGGGGGGCTGGTTGCATGTCTTTTTCCTCCTATTTCATTTACCCCAACGACGTATTTGGGGAATCACTTCCCGTAATTCTTCGTTGGAGTAGGAACGGTTCGAACTTATCAGTTCTACCAAGCGCGGGTCTCTTACCATATACATGATCTCCGCTGGGGTTTTGCGAGCAAATTCATCCCGTGTAAGGTCGTTAAATTGTCTAACCTTGGACAAGAAAGCTTCCCTAACTCGCATCTGATATTGGGAAGAATCAATTTTTGTCGGTCTCTCTCTAAACCTTGTTAAATCAAATACGTGACGCCAATTCTCTTTTTCAGGAACCACCATGATGGCAATTGCTAAGAGCGCAAATAAGTTCAGAATGATGAGCCATTTCAGGACGTTGTCACTGGTCAGTAGAACAACCGCTCCGATAGCCTCAGTGAATGGGGATGACAAAGCGCTTGATACGTGACGACTCTCATCGAATACCAAATTGAATTCTGAGGCATCTCTAGTGACTTTAGTGGTGATTTCCTCATTATCGAATTCCATCATGTCGTAAAACAATGCTTGGAAATATGGTCCGTTACCGTTCCAGACAACTTCGGCACCGTTTGACGAGAATAATGCACTATCCCAGCATGCGTGTGAGTTACCAAGCGCATTTGACACATAGAACGGTGACTTACACTGCTGTTTACCAGTTTCTTCGGCGATTGTCTGGTTCCACAAGTGATTTGCCAATACCGAGTGATCTGAGATGAAAACTATTGAACCAGTTACATCGACCTCACCAAAGTTATTGTTAGGTTGTTCGTCTAAAACTTCAATTCCCGGGTAATCCATGCGGATTATCAAGCCCGTCTTGCCCTCACCCAGGGTCGGATTGTTCAAATTATCGATGTTGGTATCTTGTCTAGCGATGAAGGCGGGAGTGGACGCGTGAGCAAGGACCATAACATCCCTATCGTCATCTACTTCCTCATCCAATACTTGTATCGCTGTGGCTCTGTGAAACAACACCGGCATTCGACAATCGTTGACCTGAGCATTGGCAATGTTGACATCAGAACATGGCACATGCTTCTCATCACCCATCTGCGTGACATCTCGAGTGAGGCTGGCAGCAGCCCAGAGTTTACGCTCATCAGGGTTTATTGCCGCTCCAGTTTCGTCAGCAACCTCATAGAATTGGAACGGGTCTACTACCGGTGCATCGAAATACTTGACACCAAACTCACTCGCCACCAGTTGTGCATTGGTAGAATTTGATGCTAATACTACCTTGCCGCCTTTTTTAGTCACAAAATCGTGAATTGCTGCAGCTTCTGCGGCATCAAAGGGCTTTTCAGGCGCAGCGATGACCAATAAAGTGCGGTGTGGATCTTTCCAGTCATTAACCAGCATTGGTGTCGACATTGTATTAGCAACTGTATAACCGGTTCCATCATCACCGAGATTCGCTCTCATTTCAGTGAGTTGTATATTGTAATATTCTGCGTCCTGCTCATATGGTGAAAATACGGTCTCCTTATCGAGACTGACCAAACTGATGAGGATTACTGACAATAATAAAGAAGCCATGAATCCAGCCTTGAGCCATGTCTCAAGACTGAATTTTTTCTTCTCCTCTTCTGCCATATTATCCATCCTTTTCCGCAATGTATAGCACACTACTACTACCTCGAAATTCTTTCCACTCATAATGCTTGCTCATTGGTGAGCAAGTTCATCCAATGATTTATACGGCTTGAATGCCGAAATGTATTCGATAATCTCGCCGTAAAATCAGGCGCAGTTGGGCATTTTTTAACATCTTTTTTGCCATCGGAATGATACAGCAAATAATACCATAATAATTAGTTCATAAAATCCTACGAAATTGAGAGTGTCTGTTTCCGTTAGTTGCGTCTCAGAATTGTCACTTGGCTCATCATTGCTAGGGATTACTCGGTCATCATCATCATCTGAGTTTGATACCACATCAATTTCAAAAATAGTACTGGCGATCTGACCATTTCCTGCCGATTTAATGGAGATGGTAATCTCGCAAATTCGCTCAGGCTGTGAACTTGAGGCTGAAATTCGGATATCGTATTCACTGGTTGAAGCATTATCCAACTCGACATCTCGAATGATATCAAGACCCTCAACAGTAACGCTTGGGCATGACTTTACCGACGATTCTGGCATCTTAATTACGTCTTTACCGTTGCCGTTGTTGGTCACAAATAGCGTATACTCAACCGATGACCCAGCATACAGGGTCTCGCCTTTTGATTGTGAGTCGATGGTCAACTCGAATACCGACGGAACGGAGAATTCAGCATCGATTTCTTGCGTGTTGATTGCTTGCTCTAATGCTATCTCTTGGGCGCTCAGCAAGAGGGTCATTGATTGGGTTGGTGACCGGTCAAAAGCATAGCCAGTAACGTCTGAAATTTCAATGGTGAATGTCTGATTATCTGAAGCAGCTACCGATATTGATTCATCATATTCTAACTCTATTGGGATATTCTCTGATTCATCCCATTCTATTGTAATCTCTAGATTTAAGTCAATCATTCGTTCATTGGCAACGAAGAACTCCACCGAATCCATGATGTCCTCTTTATCCGCCAATTCAAGCTCGTAAACGCCGTCCAT
>DUJJ01000149.1:541-13562 GCA_013329865.1 Candidatus Poseidoniaceae archaeon | reverse complement strand
CACTACCGATCACCAATTGATATGAATGAGTCGCTACTAAAGGATGCAGAGCGTAATTACAACCGTGTATTAGAATGCTACATTAACGCCCTGAAAGGAATGACTACTAAGTCTCCAATAGCACTGCCACAACCGGATATTACCTCACAGCAACCACTTATCAAGTCACTAGCGATGTTGGAAAAGATAGGCGAAGGCTTCGCCAGAGCCATGGATGATGATTTTAATTCGCGCGAAGCAGTAGCGAAGGTCCTTGGTGGAGTGCGCGAAATATCCAAAATTCTAGGCAGTGGTCTAGACGACACGGATCGTGATGCCTTCGCTCATTATGCAGTTGATTGGCTAGAGGAATCAGCTGGAGCAGTTCTGGGGATTTTGCCGACTCGAGAATTTGCGCTTATCGAACCCGAGGAGGACCCGCGCAAAGCCGCAGTGGCAGCAAAAGTTGAACAACTCCTTGCTAAACGAACCGAAGCAAGAGCCAACAAAGATTGGGCAACAGCCGATAGTATCCGTGATGAACTAAACTCAATGGGCGTAATAGTTACAGATTCACCAGACGGCCCAGACTGGGATTTAGCGTAGTTTGTCATACATTGTTGTAGTAGTAAGAAAATGTGGTGTTAACACAACGCTGAATTTGCAATTTAATCTAAACACATAGGTTAAATGTAAGCGTTTTTGCCTATCAGCATGGTCGATTTTACTTTGACAGAGGAACAGGATATGTTGGTCGAGTTGGCAAGAATATTTGCTGACGATGAGTTGATACCAAATGCCGAAGAATGGGACCGCAACGGAATATTTCCGGAGGCTGCTATCCACAAAGCGCGCGAACTGGGTTTGCTTAATTGTACAATCCCGCAGGAGTATGGTGGTCTTGGATTAAGTTATCTGGACGAGGTTATGATCAATGAAGAACTAGGTCGTGGTGACCCGGGATTTGCCACCATCACGGGAGTCACAATGCTGGCTTGCCATCCACTCATATACGGGGGTACTGAGGAACAGAAACAGAAATTCCTCGGGCGAGTTTGCGATGGTGAAATCTCAGCATATTGCGTTACTGAGCCAGGGGCCGGCTCTGATGTGCGAGCCATGACGACTACCGCGACACTTGATGGTGATGATTACGTTCTCAATGGTGCTAAAATGTGGATTGGTGGAGCAGGGCATGCTAACTGGTTCTATGTGTTAGCAAAGACCTCAGCGGCTGATTCACGTCATTCGTTGAGTGGGTTTATTGTTGAAGCAGACTCTCCGGGATTGTCAGTCGGTAAGAAAGAAGAAAAGATGGGCCAAAGATCTTCAGATACGCGGTCGGTAAGTTTCGATAACGTAAGGGTACCTAGGGCTAACCTGGTTGGTGGAGTTGAAGGAGGGGGCTGGCTCCAAGCCATGGTAGCATTCGATCGCTCCAGACCAATGTTAGCATCGCATGCTCTAGGCAATGCACGTGGAGCAATGGAGGAAGCTTGGCAATATGCTAATCAGCGTCAGACCTTTGGCAAGCCGATTTTTCATCACCAAGCCATATCATTCATGTTAGCCGACATGAGCACCAAAATAGAGGGTGCTAGGTTGCTGGCGTACAAAGCGGCAGACCTGTTAGACAAAGGCGAACCCGCAACATTGGCTGCTGCCCACGCAAAACGTTACGCAGCAGATATCGGTATGGAGGTTACTACCGATTCAGTACAGATCTTCGGCGGTTACGGTTACTCTGAAGAATTCCCGGCTGCAAGGCGTATGAGAGGGGCAAAAATCTACCAGATTTTTGGTGGCACTAGTCAAATTCAACGGCTAATTATCAGTCGCGAAATAAACAGGGATTATGTTGAGTAGAGATTAATTTCTGGCAATGAATCAGTGATTTACAATATGGATTGAAATCATCCAGTTCATTTGGGCGGTGGTTTGAGGTCCGGTAATACCGGAACAAACTGTTTCGGCTGGTGCGCCTCCATCACAGTCAGGAATTCATCGAGGCTGATGACCCCATCACCGTTGGTATCAAACGCCTCCAGCATAGCGTCAATGTCAGAAACTTTCACCGAGTCTTTGAGCAGTGTGTTTACTGCGGTTCTAATTTCTCGGCGAGAAACAAAACCGTCCTCGGTTTGGTCAATTGCGGTAAATAATCTGACCGCGGAAAGACCGGAGGATTTCATTGCACTAGCCACCTTATCCTTGATGTCAATGGTATCAGATGCAGCTGTATCAATAGCAGTATTATCTACAGTGTAATCGGATTGATTTGCTTCATCATCATCCCACATCTTATCGATGACTGAGGTTTGTGAGTTTAGTAATTCATCACTATCATCGGTCCGACTAACAACATACAGACCGAATAACAGAACTATTACTATTAGCCCAAGAATTAGTTTTAACTGATTTTTTGTCGCTTGGTCTGCCTCAGTTTCATCAGTAAATTGATCATTGGGTAAATCAGCGAACATATCGTCCTCATTATCGACAGTATTGTTATCGACAGGTCCGGGTAGTGTTGTAGTGTCGCCGCCGGTGTTGGTATTGTCGTTGTTGTTGTTGCCGTTGTTTGCGTCATCAGGTAGTTGGACGTTGATGTTGGTTCTGTCACCATTTACCATTTCAACGGTGTAATAGTTATCATACAACTT
Source organism: Candidatus Poseidoniaceae archaeon (assembly GCA_013329865.1). Taxonomy (GTDB): domain Archaea; phylum Thermoplasmatota; class Poseidoniia; order Poseidoniales; family Poseidoniaceae; genus MGIIa-L1; species MGIIa-L1 sp8725u. The sequence continues at coordinate 10,920 of DUJJ01000149.1, read as the reverse complement.
TGACATGTCGATGTGATAATTGGCATGCGATGAACGGTTAATCACGTCAAAATATCTTGCGTCACCACTGGTATAGATTGGGTCTAGAGTCATATTCTTGAGCCGATTTACCTCATCTCGGTAATCGCCATCGAAGGTGGTGTTCAGCCAAGCATTAATCTCTTCATCTGTATCGCCAATAAATTCTACCCAATTTGCCTTCATATCGTCATACTCATGACGCATTGCCATTGCTAATCCCGCCTCTATCTCAGCGAAGGTTTGGCTACCATCAACTTCGGTAAGTGATGTTACATCTACTGCTTTTTGGAAGTTGGTAGCATTGACATATTCCCAGTCATCGCCCTGCAATTGTTGCATAATGTCGACATCACCAAACACAGCCTTACCCTGAACCACCGTAAGCGCAACATCGGCGTCTATGGCCTCAATCAGATTTCGATAGGGATCTTCATGAAACGTGTCTATGACTACCAAGTCAGCATACAAATCGGCCTTTATGCGGCCGACAAATGGTGCCCAACCCGTGGCGTCAGCTGGATTTGAAGTAACCATTTCTACCAGTTGGTAATTGCTGAAGTAACCGTTGAGGTTGTTGCTGTTCCACATGTCCGCTACTTTGAGTTCATGCAGGTTATTTTTTGATCCGCTGGGTCCCCAGTCAGGTGAAATGGAAATACTTACTCCGGCTTGATGGGCAGCAACAACATCTGTCGTATCACCATATAACAACAGATTGGATAACGGGGACCATACTAATTCAGAATTAACACTTGCCATCTGAGTGAATTGCGAGGAATCCAAAGCAGTGCCGTGAATTACTATAGTTTCGTCCATGATTAGACCTTTATTCCACAAAGCATCAAATTCATCTTTACTGGACTGGTCAACACCCTCTGAAAGATGAACAAACCATGCGTTGAGTGTTCCAGCTTCGCTTTGACTGATTAGGTGACTACCAGTGTAATCATCATCCGCAGCACCACACACTGCGCAGGTCGAGATACCATCTTGGCCGAAGTTGTATAATTCGACATTACGGGACAGGATACTGTCCCAGGCTTGAGTGCCGGAACTTGGCGAGCCTTGCATTGCAGTTACTCCTCCAGATACTGCTTGAACTTCGGCATACTTCATCTGTTCACTCGCCATATCCCAGCGATAGGAGGACTGGATATTGGTTTTCATCCAAGTTATACTCGGACCATAATCCCAGTTATTGCCCCATTGATATCGGTTGGTGTAGCCACCTTCCTCGGACTTTTGAGAATCACTAAGGTGAACCTCGAAATCCCACAATGGGATGTGATTGTAATGAACGTGGTTGTGTAAATCAATCAATCCCGGATATATCGTCCCATCGGTTTCGACGATTGGGACATCAGTGAAATCTACCCCCGCAGGGGGGTTATTGTTCGACGCCCATACACCGGTTATCTTACCGTCTCTAACCATTACATTGCCGTTGTTAATGACATTTGTCTCCCCATCCATGGTGACAACTCTTCCTTTGAGAAGGAATGCCCTTGAAGAATCCGTATTGCTTAATTTATAACAATTCACAATATTGTCCGGAACTGTGTAGGAATCCGTAAAATCTGCAGCCCGTCCGGGCGTCGGGTCGTCTTTGCTAATCGTTCCCCCATCTGAGATGTATGACAATCCGTAACTCGAATCACCAGCAGGAAATGACATTGAATGTATGACATTTTGTGACGTATCTGAAATTGAAACAGTTTCTCCATCATAGTAACTCAGGTCTAGGTCAGAGTCAGCCCTGAAGATAACAATTCTTTCATCAGCGCCCAGTGTAGTATTGTATGGCAACTGACAGGGTGGACTGCCACTGGTTGTTGATAATAACCAACTTGAAACATCCTGAGACGTATCACCAGAATTCCATACCTCGATGAATTGATCGCTGAATTTACCATAATCTCCATCACCGTTCCAGTCAACTGAGCCGTAAACATTGTCTGATGTATCGTTAGCGACCAGATTATTTGGACTGACGAAAAGTTCAGCGATTACGATGTTTGAATCACGGGCTCCAGCATTCATCGCGTAGTCGGCTTCGAGGTTGCCAACAACCGGACTACAAGTTGATACAAGGAATAGCAGGGTGAGGCTTACCCCAACCAAAACTCGTCGCATGTATTGACCTTTACTACCAAGGACATTAACCCGCCGGTAACTTCTATTAAACGATTAGATGATAGACTAAATCAATTAGGGTAGTATATGGCTACTAAAGATATCAGCGAACCAGAGTTTGTCGACATCATCGAGAACAACAATATCGTAATACTTGATTTTTGGGCGGAATGGTGTGGTCCATGCAAAGCCTACGGACCGGTTTACGAGCGAGTTTCCGAGGAATTCCCTGACGTAGTGTTCGCTAAAATCAACACTGAAGTTGAGCCAGAGTTAGGTAGGATGTTCAACATCAGATCAATACCAACAACAGTAGCCTTCAAAGAACAAGTTGGCGTTTTTATGCAACCAGGAGCCTTACCTGAGGACGCATTAAGAGATCTGGTGGTAATGCTCAAAGACTTAGATATGGATGAAGTCAGGCAGGAGATGGAATCCAAGAAAAATGAGTCTGGTGAGTAAAGACAATTTATGCGATGATTTCAATAGGTTGAGGGCTAGCGGCAATCATGCGATGGAGACCTTGGCTCATCATTTTAGTTATGATGAGTGCAACCTTATCCGGCTGCATCGGAGAAGACTCCGATGACAACGGTGAGACATTGAGTCAAAATTCATATCCAGAGCCCTGGGAAAGGTCTAATCTTATCTATGATGATACCGATGTATTTAGTCGAGTCAGCGTCAATGGAACCCACAATATCTCAGCACCTCAGTCAATTTACGTTCCAGTCCCCACGATCACTGCGGCCGACGGAGGTGCTGGTGTGACTGGTGGTGCGGAAGTTCACCTCGGTTTGTGGCTCCCAGAAATTGAGGGTTGTGATTACTCCGCTGGTAATGTAACTGAAGATTGCCGAGTTCCAGTGCTTGCCGATGTTGGACCATATTACGATGATGGGGATGTTTCTGCAACCACACCTGCAGACAGACTTGGTCGGTTCTTAATTGAGAATTATGTTCCTCACGGTTATGCCGTTGCGCAAGTCTCAGTATTTGGCACTGGTAACTCCAATCATTGCATGGATTTGATGGGGACAGATGAACAGAGAGGCATCGATGCCGCCGTCACTTACCTCGGTGAGGCAGGGTGGTCCAATGGTAAGGTTGGGCTAATAGGTAAGTCCTATGATGGTTCCACCCCTTGGCAAGCTGCTACCTTTGGCAACCCATATCTGGCAACCATTGTTCCGATGTCTGGGCTAATTGGCGTCCATGAGTTAATGTGGCGAAATGGTAGTATGGAAGCACGGGGACCAATTATGCACAATGGTGTTTATGGCGCGTTCGGAATCGATGGTGATGGTGGTGACGCAGAGAATCTGTGTGAGGGTTACATAGAGGGTTACATCAATGGACCTGCCGCCTACCAAACTGGGGGAATGGTAGACTATGCTGGCAACACCTATTGGACAGAACGCTCTTTCATCGGCCGAGTATTAGAAAATTATCAAGGCTCAGTTTACATTATCCAAGGAATGCAGGATTGGAATGTCGACCCACACATGTCGTTCCCGGTTCACCAACAAGTCGAAGCGGCAGGAATAGAAATTAAGACTTTAGCAGGCCAGTGGGCTCACGATTACCCAGACCGAGTACAAGGTCACAGCTCACAAGGCTCAGGGCGTGGTGCAGAAGCCTATCCATACACACTGAGGTGGGACTGGGCTGATGAAATGCTTTACTGGTTTGATTGGTACCTAAAAGGTGAAGGAAGAGCGCCAACGCTTGGAGTTGAAATGCAAGATAATCGCGGAGGCTGGCGTTTTGAATCAACCTACCCCGCATTAGATACTGAGTATCTCGAAATAAACGGAGCCGATATGGCTCCGGACGGTACTTCTATGTCAGCATCATCATCAATAACACTGAGTTATGGTCCATTTGAAGAAGATGTGATTATCGCAGGTATGCCGACATTTCACATTCCAGTTACTCCTAGTACTCTCAATGGTGCTCACGGGTTTTTAGAAATGACCGATGAGAACGGGATGCACCTTGGTCACGCAGTTATGGATTTCCGTTTCCATGCCGGCGGTAGAGATGGGCAGTTGAGCCTAGTTCCCTATGTTGAAGTATTAGGTTTGATGGAGTTCATGCCTATGGATGTATACATTTCTGCTGGTGAAACAATCTACATTACCATGACTCAAACGGGTGAAGACTACGTACCGTCTTCCTCTGCTGTGGGAGGATATTCGGTTGATTGGAGTGGCTCAACATTGACTCTACCAATCGTTCAACGGACTTGTCAGGACCTATACCAAGCACCCATACATGTTTACGGGACGGGTGAGGCTGGCATTAGGGAATGCTGATTTTCTCGTCCCATGAGCGCTATTCTCTTAAGCCGATGACAAACCATTGTATGCATGGTTCTTAGTGCGCTACCGGGCGTTGGCGAGAGATTAGCCAAGAAAATGACTGACCACTTTGGCTCAGAGGAAGCGGTCTTAAGTTCGCTAAAATCTGGCGATATCGGCCAAATTGCCGAAATTGATGGTGTTTCACCCAAACGTGCGTTAGCGTTGGCGCGTAGTGTTGCCGGTGATGACGGGCAATTTTTGGCAACCAAAGAATCGGTAAAGTTGCATCAACAATTAATTGACCAAATATCGGGATTTATCGCCTCACCGGGCACTAAGGATCGCCTTCAACTGTTGACCCCAATAACCGATCCTACTGGGCGCAGAGAAGCAATTCAACAAGCGATGACTTTTCTGGCAAATCAAAATGGATTGGCAGAAAAGCTAGGCACAGAGCTACGAAAAATCATTTCTCTTAAGGCTAACACTGATCGGTATGACCGTGTGGTTGTGACACACGAGCCTATTGACGAACTGAAAAAGTATTGCCGAGTGTTAAGTCCCGCGCCCAGCGAGACTTGGAAGGATTATACCGTATTTGACAAAGTTACATGGTTAGGCAAAGGTGCGCCTAGTGACACGCCGGAGGGATGGATTGTGCTTGGAGTAAACCCATCGAGAGAGTTAATTCTACCAGAGATGACACTTGATTGGTTTAACAAAAATCGTCAAACTCTGACCGCATTATCAGAGATAATTACCATTACCAAAACTCAGCAGTCAAATGATGAATTCTTAGCCTTAATTAGTAAATGTCTTGACGGCCTTGAGCCCTTGCCTGAACTACTTTTCACCCTGTTTGAGGAAGGGGATACTGAACGGGCAGAAACGGTAAAAGACCAATTATGGACCTATTGTAAAGACTTAGAAATTGAAGTAAACAATGCGGTCGAGAAGGCCATGAACGATGCTAAATTAGCGCTTTCAGGCGCAGAACTATTAGACGCTCTGGCTGATGGTAGTGGGTTTCAGCGTCGATTAAAGGAAGCGACAGGTCACGTGATTGACAATGCAATGCAACAAGCAGTTAACCAACTCGCCGAATTCATGGAGGGAAGCGGCGTAAAATGTCCGCCGGTAATATTTACCAGTGATTGGCCGGCAAAAATTGATCGTCAAGTAATTGAAAAAATTGACGAGAACCTAGCTAAGCGTATTACTGCTCAGCGTTCAAATCATGTTTACAACATGGCCAAAAGATTGGGGCCACTCAAAGCTAAATGCGAATTTGCAGTAAGGTCATTAATCACTAATGACCAGTGGTTGACAATCGCTAGGTGGGCAAATAACTACTCATGCACCATGCCGGAAATTGTCGAGCACGGAATATGGGTAAAGAATGGTCGTCATCTATTGCTTGGTATCGAGCCAGACCCGGTAACTTACGGCATTGGTAAAGCGGCGCAAGCAGGTGATAGACAATCCCTAGCTCTACTTACCGGGGCTAATTCTGGAGGCAAGACAACACTTCTCGAGCTACTCGCCCATACTTGCATTTTGGCACATATGGGTCTTCCCGTCCCAGCTGAAAATGCTCGCATAGGCAAAGTTGATGCAATTCATATTCTTGCCAAGGCAGGTGGCACACAGAGTGCAGGAGCACTGGAACAGACCTTGGTTGAATTAGCAAATGTCGTAAGCGACCCGACGCCAAAATTAATTCTCGCCGATGAACTTGAAGCAATCACAGAACCAGGTGCAGGGGCGAGGATTATCGCCGGTATGCTGCTGGCAGCACGAGCACAAAAGCACACCAGTATGATGCTAGTCACCCACCTTGCGCCAGCCATCATCGAAGCATCTGGTGTCGATGATTTCAGAGTTGACGGCATTGAAGCAAGAGGTCTCGATGCAGATTTAGAACTAATTGTTGACCGAACGCCAATCAGAAATCATCTGGCTCGATCAACGCCGGAACTAATTGTCAAGCGATTAGTTGAGCGCAGCACTGGGCATGCAAAATCACTATTCGATGACATTTTGCAGATGTTTTAGTTAGTATTGTGGTAGAATTAGTTCCACTGCGAACAGCGGGTCTGGGTCAGTTGAGTCGTGATAAGCTACTACTACTCCACCATCATTCAAAATCGCCAGTGAAGCAAAATCAAATCTTATATCGTTACCAGCGCCTGAGGTAGAGTCCAAATCACCCTGACCGATATATGTCAGGGTATCTGGAGACATATCTTGGGAATAGCCTCTGACGTGATAGACGGTGTCTACATCGGGCCCAGCAGCGCTCTGGTATCGAACATTCAAGACAAACAGGTCTAATTCACCATTCGCTTGGAATTCCCACTCTTCAATTTGGGTCGCTTGTTCATTGAGTTCGTAAGTATAATTCTGCCAAGTTATTGCACCATCATTAGAGAGATAGTGGGTGAAGGTTGTACCAGTGTTGGCAACGCAGTGGATTACTCCGACAGAATCAATTTGACAATATTCACTGGGAAACTGAACATAGAGCTCATTCCAGGATAGCGATGTATCCATGAACGCAGCATTGCCGTTGTTGTAGTAAGCAGGGAATACTAATCCACCACTTGGCATGGGAAAGGCTCGCATCTCTTTGTGAGGTTTGTTGACATCGTAGTATGCTGGCAAATCCGCCTCGGTAAAATCGAGATCAAGCTCAACCTCTGGGTCACCACCACTGCGGTCGGGGAATTGGAAGGGGTAATAATTCAGGCCATCAACGCTAATTTGGCCACCAGCATTCATTGACTGGTGCCAGAAATTTGACACAACGATGCTAGCCCAATCGCCGTTTCCTAGTGTTGATTCAATCGGTCCTATGACCTCTACCTGCCAAGAGCGGTCGTAGAATGGCTCAGTAAGACGGTTATAGCACCATTTCCACTCATCATCATCAGCATCATACAGGATTGCATAGAATTTGTCTAGTTTCAAATCGCCACCCGGGTATGGGAACCACGACATAGATATGATGTCGCCATTTGTTGCTTGAACTATACTTCCTTCACCTAATCCTTCTTGCCCAGGATTGGTTGGTATGAAAGTGACGCATTGCCCGACTGCGGGTAACACCTCAGGAATGTAGGTATCCCACTCGTGGCCTCTATCATGGCTCCAAACCGGATATTCACCGCCAATATTGAGAATTTGTCCCTCTATGGAAGTGGCCAAGTAATGCTCACAGCAGTTGCCACCTTTGGATGCGTCGAATACAGCCCACGACATATTAGTTGATTGATTGGTTCGCAGGTCAACGGTTGTGAACGGTCGAAGCGACTCATGGGATTGACTGTCGATTAGAATGTATTCTGTCCAAACATTTTCGACTATCTCTTCTTCGACAAAAGTTTCACCCTCGCCAAAGCAACCCGCCAGAAGGGTTGACGAAGCAAGCAAAATCGCTAGCACAATCCTTCGCATGACTACAGGAATAACCACTCATGTTTGAATGCGTCGTTGATTAGTGCTCTAATTAACTATGAATGAAATTCTTGCACCATCGACTTCAAATTGCTCAGCTTTCGCATCAATCACATCACCCTCAAGAAGGAAAGTAGACTTATTAGCACGAGTCTCACTGATTATCCAGTCACGATCTGATTGGAATAATTCGGGTGCATTTTCAAGTAAAATTTCCAATTTTATGGTTGCTTCAATATCCAAATTTAGGTCTTTGCGCTTGGCTTGAATTCTTCTGGTTATGTCACGTGCTAAGCCTTTTGATAGCAACTCTGGAGTGTCATTCATATCGAGGACCAAACTCACGTGATAGGCGTCGTCACCTTGGCCAACTTGGATGGTTGATGCAGCAAAGCCCGCCTTCTCAACACGCTTGACTTCAATATCGCCTTCCTCAATGGTGATTCCCATAATCTCTAGGTCCCCTGACTGTATTTGCTCAAGCATCGCCGATGGGTTTTCTGCATTGCGAATTTCACTAGCAATGGCATTTACGTCTCCCCTAGCTCGGGGTGCTAAGGCACGAAAGTTAGGTGCTAATTCGATTTGTTGGAAGCGGTCTAAATCAGTCTCTATCGAGATATTTTCAACATTCAATTCTTCTGCTAATATATCGTGAAATTCTGCTAGATTTGGTCCGGAAACAATCCATCCATCACCACAAGGCAATCGTTGTCTTCGGCCTGCATCAACTCTAATTCGCCGTCCAGTTTCGGCTAACTCACGAACTAATGCCATTCGAGATTCTAGATCAGGATTTTGAGTTGGTATCGTTGCCGTTGCTTCAGCAGCCTCCTCATCCCAAGAATCAGCGGTAGCACCTGGTAAACTCCCCGGCGTTCCAAGTGGCCAATTTGCCTGATGAACGCTTGCTCCGGTAAGGTTTCGGTAAATTATGTCGACCATGAACGGACTGACCGGCGCAACTAGGCGACAAACGGTTGTGAGGACCTCATGAAGTGTATGTTGACACGCCAACTTGTCGGTATTCTCAGCTTCTTCCCACAACCGTCGACGACTGCGGCGAACATACCAATTGGACAAATCATTAACCACAAAGTCCTCAAGTTCTCGGCACGCTTTGTGGTAATTCCAACTTTTGAAACCTTCATGGTAGCCTTTAGCAACCGTGGCCAGTCGAGATAAAATCCACTGGTCTAGCGGTGGTCTTTGGTCGACAGCAATAGTATCAATTTCGGGATCAAAACCATCAAGTGCCGCATAGTCAGCATGGAATTTGTAAATGTTCCACATCGTTAGAAACATCTTTGCATAGGTTTCACGAACGCCATTGGGGTCAAACTTGAGTGGACTCCAAGGAGCACCTGCTGTGACCATGTACCATCTGGTAGCATCGGCTCCCTCGCGATTAAAGTGGTCCCAAGGGTCTACTATATTCCCGCGTGACTTAGACATCTTCTTCCCTTCAGCGTCCAGAATCAATCCAAGTGATAGACAACGTTTGTATGCAGGTAAATCAAACACCGTTGTTGATACCGCCAATAGAGTGTAAAACCAACCTCTTGTCTGGTCGACACCTTCACAGATGTAGTCTACAGGGAACGAGGAATTGAAGGTCTCGCCGCCATCGAATGGGTGGTGCCATTGAGCGAACGGTGCACACCCTGAATCAAACCAGCAATCCATAACAAATGGTTCTCTGTGCATTGGTTTGCCGTCATCCGATAGCAAGGTAAAACCGTCCACTATTGGTCGGTGTAAGTCAACATCGTTAGGACAATCTGGATTCTCTATACCAGCAGCGTTGGCCTTCGCGACTTCCTGCTGCAGTTCTTTGATTGAGCCAACACACTTCATCTGGCCATCTGAACTGCGCCAAACTGGCAGTGGAGTGCCCCAATAACGTTCTCTCGAAATCGCCCAATCTTTGACATTTCGCAGCCACTCGCCGAAACGACCTTCTCCGACCCAATCCGGTGCCCATTCGACATTCGCATTGAATTCCAGTAGTTGCTCTTTTACAGCAGTCATTCGAACAAACCACGAATCCATGGCGTAGTACAACAATGGGTGGTCAGTCCGCCAACAGTGTGGATAATCGTGCAAATAGGCTTTTTCACGATAGAGTAAACCACTATCTGGTCCTGTATTATTGCTTCCTTTTGGTCTCGAGAGAAGTGAGATTATGATTTCATCACAATCCTTCACATAGCGGCCGTCAAGTTCCGGATGGATACCGTTGACGAAAGATCCGTCCATGCTGACGGTGTGAAATGCGGGTAATCCAACCTCCATACCCAGGTTATAGTCATCTTCACCATACATAACAGCGGTGTGCACAACACCGGTTCCATCGGTAGTTGTTACCCAATCGGCAGATAAAACAGTCCATGCAGTATCTGAATCGCCACGTGGCACGGCATCAGGAAATAGTGGCTCATACGAGCGGCCGACGAGCGCTGA
>DUJJ01000149.1:0-133 GCA_013329865.1 Candidatus Poseidoniaceae archaeon | reverse complement strand
CGGCGCCTCCCGCCCCATTCCAGTTTGCTGCTGCCTCAGAGACTCTGACCTTGACATAGGTTACATCAGGTCCGACTGCAAGCCCAACATTACCTGGTAGTGTCCACGGCGTTGTTGTCCAAGCCAAGATTGA
>DUJJ01000144.1 GCA_013329865.1 Candidatus Poseidoniaceae archaeon | reverse complement strand
GTGCCCCGATATTAACGCTAGCGGGTTTGATAACAATATGGATGGATGTATTGATGACAGCGACGGCGACGGTATTGGTAATGATGCTGACGTTTGCATAACTGAGATTTTGGATGACAACTATCCCGTTGATGAATACGGTTGTCGGCCGGTAGATTCGAAAATTAGCATTGATGAACTAGACCTAGAAGGTTTGGATGGCGATGTTTGGTCAGAATTCATTCGCGTTAGATGGGAGATCAAAGATGATGATCTGGACCCATATCTGACCGGTGCACGAATAATGCTAAATCAAACCGGGAATTACTCATTTTTCCCGATACTAACTTGCACAGCGCATGAAGTTAGGACGGAAAATAACACTCACTATTGCGATTGGAATATCCCCGAAGATTTACCAATTTTTGATATCAAAGGTTACGCTCTGCATGTTCAGTATTTTGCGCAGAGTCTTAATGCCTCACCGGAAGCCAATAATGAGCTTGTATACTTAGACTCAAAGACTTACTTTACCGCGGAAATTTTTCATGAACCTACTACAAACCGTTTAGATACTGACGCCGGAGCATCCAGTGCGACCAGGGCACTTGGTTGGGGTCTAATAACAATATTTGCAGTAGCAATAATGTTGCAACGTCTCTGGTTGGTGATGAAAGAAAATCAATCTTCTGTTGATGATAGTAAGTTTTCTGCCGGGGAGCCGTTTAAATCAACTGAAAACGAAGCACTGCGTGATAATTACCATAATTTAAGCGAATTGGTGGTTGAATCTTCGGAAGGTGAACCTTGAAGTTCAATGTCGTTTTGGGTCATATATCCCCAAGGGGATGGTGAATAAAATGAGTGACCGCCTTTATGTTGGAATTGACCTAGGAACATACCAATCTACTATCTCATCAAGTGCTGGTGCAAGCCACACAATCGAGACTATTGTAGGAAGACCGAAAGACCCTGTAGCGAGAAACTTTCTCGGCCGTGATGTGCTATTTGGCAATGACGCCTTGAAGAACAAGCTTGCCTGTAACCTGTATCGCCCAATGGCTGCCGGTGTTGCTCAAGACGATGAAGCTAATCTCGCAGCGGCTAAAGCCTTCGTGTCACACCTATTGGAGACTGTAGACCCAGAAGAATATGATGAAGTGTTTGGAGTTATTTGCTCTCCAAGTCACGTATCGTTCACCGATAAGTCAAACCTAGTCGCAACCCTTAGAGGTCAAGTCAATGCAATCATGGTTGTTACAGAGCCATTCGCTACTGCTTATGGTATCGAAGAAATCGCTGGTTCAATTGTGGTTGACATAGGCGCAGGTACGACAGATATAGCCCGTATCCACGGAACATTCCCTTCAGACGAGGACCAAATCACTATCCAAGAAGCTGGTGACTGGTTGGACCTAGCACTGATGGAATTAGTCGAGAAAAAATACACCGGCGCGCAAGTAACAAAAGACATGGTTCGCCGCTGGAAAGAGGCTTCCTCTTATGTCGGCAAAGACGTCAAAGAAGTGATGGTGGAGTTATCGGTTGAAGGTAAGAAGCAAGTTGTTGATATTGGCGACCTAATTGTTGAAGCATGTGAAACCATAGTCCCACTAATCGGCAACGCAATCAAGAAAATTGTCGCAACTGCCGATCCTGAATACCAGCCGGTGTTAAGAAACAACATAATACTCTCAGGAGGCGGGTCATTGATCAACGGTATCGCAGCAAGAATGGCTGAAGAGATCGCAGATATCGGTGATGTCAACGTTTGGTGTGTCGAAGATGCAATCAATAGTGTCGCAAATGGTGCATTGAAATTGGCGGGAGAGATGCCCGACGACATGTATACATCAATCAATTAAGTCGCTTGACGGTTTTTGACATAAGGTCGACAATACGGCCTAATGGACCCTAAATGATTGGGAAAGTTCAAGAGTGGTTAATTGCCGATAGGCGTCGTATGACAGTCGGTTCCTCGTCGCCCAGCGGCATAAAACGGGTGAGTGACAACTCATCCGAAGAACGGGCAGCATTGGAAGGTATGTTGCAGGGATACCCAGTTGAGCAATTAGTTGAGGAGGTCCTGATTGCTTGGGATGAATTAGCCAAGCGTAATGACGAGGTAGTATCTGTAAAACAGAGACTAAGAGTTCTAGAACTTGATTTAGCAGAAAGAGAGGACATGGTTGCCCCTGAAGTTGCCAGAATGAATGACTTAGAGACCGAACTGGAGGAGAAAAACAGCCAACTGGTTCACCTTGAGAGATTACTCTCAGACGCAAGGCAAGATCTTGCTGCCCAGCAGTCTTCCCTATCGCATGAAGAAAAACTCAAGATGGAAGATGAGGTTGAGGCTTTGAGAATTCTAACCTCTGAACAAGACGACGTGATTGGAGAAATGGAAGGCAGAATTTCCCAAATGGTTGAGGCGCTTGAAAGAGCTGCGGATGCCGGGTTGACATCAGTAACTGCTGACGAGGTTCGGAACCTCAAGTCGCAGGTAGATAGCATGACCAAGCAATATGAAGTCGAAGCCTCGGCAAACAAAGCACTCGAGGAAGAGCGCCAGAGA
>DUJJ01000138.1:3920-11581 GCA_013329865.1 Candidatus Poseidoniaceae archaeon | reverse complement strand
GAACTGGAAGAGCAGTTAGAGAGGGTTATGCAAGGACCGCGTTCGGTCTCGGCAGAACATGACTACTTAGTTGAGCAGATTGAAGAACTTAAACGTCGGTTGTTAGAAAGAAACCGAGAATATGAATCCCTACGCCGCAGAGAACGTCGACTACATAGTGACGTGTTTGAAAGGGATGAGCGAATTCAGCAAATGTCTCTGACGATGAGTGATATTGAGGCCGCATTGCAGGACAGAACGGCTGAGCTAAGAGAACTCGAAGATATTAGAGAATCTATGTCAAATGAATTAGATTCGGTTCGCAGAGGTGAACGCACTAGAGAGGTTGTTGGTCGCGTATTTGCCGATTCTCTGTCACTTGTGCGGGGCCATGACGAACGAGAAATGAAACGTGAAGCCTACGCAAATTCACCAGACGTTGAACGTAAACTATCCACGCCAGACTTAGACGACATGGCTAATTTAGCCGACGGTGGTCGAGTAAGCCTTGAAGTTGAAGAAACGGTAATTGAACCTGGCATGGAAGTCGATACCGATCGGCCTGCAGCACCCGGCGGCAGCGGCGACCCGGTAATCTTTGAAGACGAAGACTGACTCCCATGGTGCAATAACCATCTTGTATTAATCGATACAACAATTGATAATCTGAAAATTTTGCAAACATGCTATACAGTTAATCCCTGTTAGGCGGATGCTAGATGAACAATTTTCGATTTGAAGTAGGTAAATTAGTGATGTGTAATCTTGGCGAGCAAGGTTGGAAACTTGGTCGAATAATTGCAACGAATTATCGGGAAGACCATTGGGGACAAGGGGAATTTGCCCCTTACCAAGTTGCCCTCGAAGAGAATTATTCGTTAATTTATGTCCCATTAGATGATGATAGGTATTGTCGAGAGGCACTCAAAGAAGACCTGAGAATAATAGGTCGAAAGGATGCTCTGGCAGAAGATGTTGTTGGAATGGATGACGAGCAAAAATCGGTAATCTTCAATGACCAACTTAATTGTCAGAGCGGTGACTTAGTCGATTATCACAATCACCGCAATGGGCGGTGTCAGTGCTGTAATGACTGTCCCAAGTCATGGACCTATGCCGAATTATACAGCGAACATTATCGCTGTGCGACGAGAAATAATCTAAACGTTTCTCGTTATGAGATAAATCTAGGTAGTTTCCGACCGGGCGACTCGGTCGACTTCACCGCTGATGATGTGATTGCAAAAGCTGGTGGATTCCTCCAAGCACCAACATTAGTTAGACTTCCACCCGGCCTAACTTTCAGGGATAATGGTTCGCTCAATGGAACTATTTCTTATGATCCACATAGAGAAGAGCAATATGATGTAAATTTCGTTGCTGTTAGTACTAACAAATGGCAGGAGACGGATATTGGAATCATAAGATATGAAATCACGCTGAAGATTGAACAGAATATCTGTCCACCAGAGTTTGATTTTGAAGCATTCGAAAAAGTGCAACAGAACGCTCGTAAACGAGCAAAGGCACTGGTTAACTCTCTAAGCCAGACTTGGATGTCATGGGAACACGGCCAATTAGATAATAGAGAGACATGCAAACAAATGTGTGAAGATTTGGCCCAATTAAGACAGCTATTAGAGCATCATCCTCGGCTAGATAACGGAAAATGGTGGGGTAATCTTGGTGGCTATCACATGAATGTGCACAAATTGTTAGAAAATGCCCTGTTTGAATGCGAATTATATTTGGGCTATGCGCTTACTTTCGGAGACGACGAGGTAAGATTCTATGCCGAACAAAACCTCCAAGGATGCTATAACAAACGACTACTAGAGGCTGCAAGATTCATGTGGACTGATGGTATTGAGGCTATGCTTAGAGAAGAATGGTCTTATGCAATCGAAATTTTCAGGTTAGCCGCTGAGAAAAAAAGTGGTTGGGGATGGGCGGTTAACTATGGTGACATATGGCTTAGTGAGGCTGTTGCAACGATTATTATGACGGTGCAGGACAACCATAGCCACAGCGATTCTGAATGGTTAGTTAAAGTTGGAGAATTAATTTTGAAATGTGTCGAGCGCTCTGAACAATCGGGCGTATTTGACTCAGATGGACACCCGTGGGCTAATGAAATTCTCATCGCGTTAGATAATTATCAGCAGATTAAATCTGATAATAATTCATTAGACAAGTGGCTGACTGCTTTGAAAGGACGTACTGTTTACTGGTGTTCGCAGGTATTAGCTGGGATGGCCCCCTTCCCGCCACGTGCAAGAAAGCGTCTAAATTCAGTGGAGGAATTAATAACGCGAATCCCGGGGCACATTGCCACATGATATTTCCTCTGGGCGATATTACTGACCCTTAGAAAACGCAATAAGTTCATCGATCGGTATGTGATCAACCGTATCTTTACAGTAATGTGCCTTAACGACTTTGCCTTGTTCGTCAATCAAAACGTCGACCGGAATTATTGATAGTTTACCGATTGATAAGGTCAAAGGAAAATACCCCTTGAGAGTCGCCTGAATGAAGGTTAACGGCGATCTTAAGGCTCCGATAAGGAATCTACCGAGTGATTTGGCTACCGAGTTGCGCTCAAAGTGTTCATATGATTCATCAGCGACAATTGTGAATGGCGCATTGTGCTTTTTCATCCGCTTGGTAAGCTCGCCGATTTTTGCGTCGAATATCCCTACCATAACCGTATCAGTGGAAAACTCATTCCAGCGTTTTACTAACCGATTAATTCTAATGTTGCAGAAGGGACATGATGAGAATCTAAAAAATGTCAGGATTACTCTTTTGCCCAAATAATCGGCCATTTTGAATGTGCTTCCGTCTACTGCTGGTAGGGTAATATCTGGCGCATTAGCGCCAGCAACTAGTCTCGTCATGAGGTTAGGTGATTTTAATTGCTAAAGAAATTATTCACTTAATGCTGAGCATATTGCTGCAATCTTATTCTTCAAATCATTCAAATTCGTTGCGTCCTCTGTCAGTGTCCCGGTAACGACCCAATCAGCACCAGACTCGGCAGCGAGTTTCGCTTGGGCTGCAGTTCTAATACCACCACCAACTATGAGGGTCAAACCGTCTGTCGTTCGGGCTGATTTAATCAAGTCAGGACTAACCTGATTGTCTGCACCGCTGCCTGCTTCGAGATAAAGTAGTTTGAAACCGAACATTACTGCGGTTAATGAGTATGCCTTTACCAACTCAACATCGTTAGGCATGAGTAAATCTGCACTGCCAACCTCACCCACCTTACCTCCTGGATGACAAACCAAGTATCCCGTTGGTAGCGCGTCGACGCCGAACTTATCGAGATATGGGGCGCCCCTGAGTTGCTCGCCAACTAAAAAGCGCCGATCGGTAGAGTTCATCAACATCATGAATGTTATAGCATCTGCTGCAGGAGATAGGGCGTGGGACCCTCCGGGGAATAGAACTACGGGTATTTGCCACCTTAATTCGTCGCCATCTGGTGATTGGCTAGCAGCAAAAGCACGCAATTCTAGTCCTTCTTGTATTGCGACGCAGGTTGCATGGACAATTTCATCAGGTGTATCAGTAGAGCCTCCAACAAAAATCATTGAAGTGCCCGCTTCTACCGCCACACATGCCCGATCCGATGCGGTTTGCGGCGATTGTTTGTCCGGATCTATTAGAGTGATGTGCCTGACGCGCCCTTTGGTATCTGTGATGTAAGAGAGAACGCTACCTTCATCACGACGCATGCCAATCGTTGGTTGGTTTAACCTACAACGCATATTTGTTGCGGAGATATATCTGCTTAGGGTGCTAATCACACAGTTATCAATGAGGGCCGCGTGGAATGTGTATGAGCGAAGTTGGTCCTTTCAGAAGGCTTCTGTCTCACATGAAGGGCCATAGGAAGACAATTCGTTTAGCCTCATTATGTTCTGTAACAAACAAAATTTGGGACCTTGCGCCACCATTGCTAATCGGTTTAGCGGTTGATGTGGTAGTGTTAAGAGACGCTTCGTTTCTTGCAAGCTTGGGAATCGCCGACCCGTGGAACCAGCTGATTTTATTGTCAATACTTACATTTGCTATTTGGGGTTTAGAATCGCTTTTTGAGTACTTTTATGGCGTTTTATGGCGAAACCTTGCACAAACTGTACAGCATGAATTGCGTCTAGACACTTTTAATCACGTGCAAAAACAAGGCATGGGGTGGTTTGATGAGCGTCAAAAAGGAGATATTCTAGCCATCTTAAATGACGATATCAACCAATTGGAACGGTTCTTGGACAAAGGCGCTAATGACCTCTTGCAAGTGTCCACTACAGTTATTGTAGTTGGTGCAGTATTCCTCTTCATCTCATGGGAAGTTGCTATGCTGGCAATAATCCCCATCCCAATAATTGTATGGGGCTCGTTCAAGTATCAACGTAGTCTTGAGCCAAAATATGCTGAAGTGCGTAATGCTGCTGGCAAGATGAATGCCCTGCTAGAAAACGACTTATCTGGCATGTCTACCATTCAGTCATTCACCTCTGAAGAAATAGAGGTAGACAGAGTGAGGATGCTCAGCGACGACTACCGTGAAGCAAATCGGAAAGCAATCCGTTTGTCGGCTGCGTTTACACCGCTGATAAGAATGGCAATATTGTGTGGTTTTACTGCAACATTACTGCTTGGCGGCTGGTATACTCTAGAGGGTTCGTTAGCCGTAGGCGCCTATTCTGTACTGGTCTTTATGACTCAAAGATTACTATGGCCACTAACTAGATTGGGTGAAACCTTTGATCTATACCAGCGAGCAATGGCATCATCTACTCGCGTTTTAGATGTATTGACCTCCGAGATCGAGATCAAGGAAGGTGATTATGTACCTGAACGACAGGTGATTGAAAATAGTGATATTACTTTTCAGTCGGTATCCTTCGCTTACCGCGGCAGAGAGAAGACTTTCAGCGACTTATCACTGACAATAGCAGCAGGAAAGACCACTGGTATTGTCGGTTCAACTGGTGCAGGAAAAACTACACTCACCAGACTGATACTACGATTTGCCCAACCAAATATGGGTGGCATATACTGGGCTGGAGAAAAAATCGATCACTGGTCACTAAAACACCTGAGGACCTCTATTGCCTTAGTTGAGCAGCACATAACCCTATTTCCAACTACAATATTAGAAAACATACGCTACGGAAATCCCAATGCTGCCGATGAAGAGGTATATGAGGCAGCAAAAATTGCTGAAATTGCTGAATTTGTTATCGGCCTACCCGACCAATGGCAAACCATGGTTGGGGAGGGGGGGTATCGCCTATCCGGCGGTCAAAGACAACGCCTTGCCATAGCTCGAGCTGTCCTGAAGGACGCCCCACTGCTAATATTAGATGAAGCAACGTCAGCAGTAGATAATGAGACTGAGGCCTCTTTACAAAGGTCGATTGACTACGTGTCAAGAGATCGAACAACGGTAATCATTGCCCATAGATTATCAACAATAAGAAATTGCGATGAGATTCTTGTTATGGATACCGGTTCAATTGTTGAAAACGGCACTCATGATGAATTAGTAAACTTTGGTGGAATATACAGTAGATTGTGGAAGGTGCAAACCGGCCAAAAGTAGCAAAAACGCATGGATGTAATATAAATCTTAACACTCTTTTATATACTAAACGAGGGAACCGACGCCTGAGAATAATGTTTAAATCAAATTTGAAGAGAACATCGAGCCTGCTTTTGATCGGAACCCTTGGCCTATTGGCATTAGGAAACGTTAGTGCAAACGTAGCTGGAGACGGATACATGGATGAGACCGATATGGTCGCTGTATCTTTCTGGCTTGCAACTGCAATGATGCTAGCATCTACCGTTTTCTTCATGATGGAGCGCCAAAATGTAGCGCCTAAGTGGCGAACATCAATGACCGTTGCTGCACTAGTTACTGGTGTTGCATGGTACCACTACACCTACATGAGGAAGCACTGGGAAGCTTTCGAAACTTCCCCGCTAGTCATGCGATATATTGACTGGTTGATTACTGTGCCACTACAAGTTGCTGAATTCTACCTAATTCTGGCTGCTATCGGTGCTGCTACTGCTGCACTGTTCTGGAGACTCTTCGGAGCATCCCTAGTCATGCTAATTGCTGGTTTCCTAGCGGAATCTGGAGAAATGGACGACGGTCTAACCTGGCCATTGTTCGCTATCGGTGTCGCTGCATGGATTTACATCATCTACGAGATTTGGGCTGGTGAAGCAAAGGAGAATGTTAGCGGTGCAAGCGAAGGAACACAATTCGCTTTCAAGGCTATGGCAATCATCCTAACCGTTGGTTGGGCAATCTACCCAATCGGTTTCATCATGGGCGAAGGCGGCGACGCTAGCGACATAGAGATGCTAAACATCCTCTACAACATCGCTGACGTAGTCAACAAGACTGCCTTCGGTATGATGGTTTGGTATGCAGCAACAATGGATACCAAAGCAGCTGGATCTGAAGAGTGATTACCCACTAGAAAGTTTGCGAACTAGGCGTTCAATGGTTAGCCATTGAAACCTGTTCCAGACAAATGCGAAGAAGAGCCAGGCAGTAGTGTATAGCACTACTGCCAGGCTCGCTTCCATCACTGACCAATATCTTTCATCTTCGATATTGGAAAGTAAGGTCAACGGTAAAAAATGCAGGACATAGATAGTCAAAGACAATCTACCGCATGATTCGAACAACAATATCTGCAACTCCTGAATAATTAACCAGAAGATGAGCACCCCTGTCATTGCGCCGATCATGAAGCCAATATTAGCAGGAAAGAAGTTTAGGTAGGCTCCTTCAGTTGGATGTGCCCAAACGCTTCCCGCTTTACTGGCTAGTATCAGCGAAACAAGACAATAGGATATTCCTATAATTATCAGTAACAAGGTGGTGTTATTCCTTGGGAGTGTTTTCCCCCCCTCCGTAATGGAACTTCCAAGGAATGCACCAACCACTGCGAATGTTATCCACGGGAATAATGGATAAGTTCCAGTAAAAAATAGGTGACTAATGAGAGTTAATGAGTCGCCGACAGTAACTCTAGCGCCCCAATCATTACCACCTTGTACATAATAAATTGAATTCGAAAAGGCGTAGATTAGAACTATACTTATCAAGAATAATGTAACCCTAACATTGTTGTTAGCGATTTGAACCATTAATGGTTTCATTAGTATTAACAACGCAAATAGTGATAATATTCCTGGAGTCAATGGATCAAATAAATGTGGTGAGAGTAAATTTACCACCAATTGCAATAATAACAGAATGGTCGCTTTGATAAAATTGCTCTTGATATTTGATCTCGATTTTATCAGACCCCAGCCAAATATCGTTACAAATAGCGGTGCAGCTAGACCGCCAAGTCCTGCTACTAAATATGCCAAAGAGGTATTCTGAGTGGTGTTATGGGGATTCCATGTGGCAGCAGCATGAACCATTACCATTAACAATACTGCCAGCCCTCGAATTGAATCTACCTCACGAAATCTTACCGTTTTCGACATTTCAATCAATTATTCGCAATTACATATTCGACTGCGTTGCGAAAAATTTGCAGCCCCTGTCCTTCCCATTCAATGTCTGAAGCTGTACCCGGTGCAGTTCCTCTAGTGTAATCAGGATGGAGCCATTGTGCGTAGATTGCCTCAGGATG
>DUJJ01000138.1:599-3528 GCA_013329865.1 Candidatus Poseidoniaceae archaeon | reverse complement strand
CTACCGTTGGGTGATTTCGGGAATGGTAGAACAATATCTGGCTCAGCATCTGTGTTTTCGGGATCAATATAGCGAACTGCAATCTGATTATTAGCCGCAAGTTTCGTCAAATTATCACGGTCTGGCATAACGTATTTTCCTTCACCATGCCGCACTGGACAATCAATTTTAGTCATCCCTTTGGTCCATATGCAGTTGCTGTGTTGGTTAAATTCTAAAGTGACCCAGCGATCTTCATACCTTCCTGAATCATTTAATGTTAAGCTCGCTCGCTGAACAAAGTCTGGCACGCTGCCTTCCGGACCAGGTAGTAATCCCGTTTTAACCAATACTTGGAAACCGTTACAGATTCCTATTATCGGTTTACCGGCACCAATGAATTTGGTCAATTCATCGCGAAGAGAAAACCGCATTCGATTACCCATGAGCCGCCCACTACCCAAATGGTCACCGAAAGAAAATCCTCCCGGAACCGCAAGTATGTCATAATTATCTAGACTATCAGAGCCTGAAATAAAGGAATTGAGATGCACTCTAGTAGAATTGCCACCTACCATATCAAACACCGCTGCTGTCTCATGATCACAGTTAATTCCAAACCCAAATAATACCGCAACGTTAGGGACATACATCATAATTCACCCCCATTCATATCCAGAGTTCCTTGCCATGAATGCACCAGTTCAGAGACGCTAGTGGCGACTAATGGTTCAAAACCGTCTAAAATAACCAGTGTATCTGAATCTTCCACGAGGCCCAGATAAGTCGTAATACAACCCGACATGCTGTCTAAAAATGCGGCTTCGTTTTCTGGTGATACGGCAACTACGATTCTGCCGAGAGATTCACCCCATAACTTTGACCAAAGCGGGCAGTCTCCAGTGCCGTCAAGGTCAATTGTTGCGCCAATTCTACCGCCGATACACATCTCTGCAAGGGTGACGCCAATCCCTCCCTCTGAGCAGTCATGAGCAGTTTTTACTAATCCACTATTGATTGCTGAACTAAGTAAGCGATATGATTTGAAAAGTTTCTTTGGGTTAGATAAGGAGGGAACTCTTCCACCAATGCCTTTGGTTTTACTACTTTCACGCAGCATGAAGGAAACCTCCGAAGCCCCTAATTCATCAAACGATTCGCCAACTAGATACACCTTGTCGCCTGAATGCTTGAAGTCGCTAGTTGCGGTATTCCTGACGTCTGGATGATCGCCGAATAACGAAAACAACAAGGTTGGTGGTATCGATATCTTGTTTGGACCTTTCCCATAATCATTCTTCATAGAATCTTTACCGCTGACACAAGGGAGGCGATATGCTCGGCATACCCGCTCTAATTCTCGATTCGCTCTAACTAATTGGGCAAGTTTGAACTTACCGTCAGGGGTTTTTTCCGATTGGATTGGGTCTGGCCAGCAAAAATTATCCAAGCCTGCAATCTTATCGACGTTGACTCCTACACAGACTGCATTTCTTAGCGCTTCGTCGATTGCTGCGGCTGCCATCGCTCCAGCGTCAATATCCGAGTAGCGTGGCGCGATACCGCATGAGACAACTAGGCCGCGTGGATTCCCATGGATGGGAGCTATTACTCCAGCATCTGCTGGTCCATCACGTTCGATGCCAACAAACGGCTTGACCGCTGTCTGGGCTATTACTTCGTGGTCGTATTGTCGAACCCAGGTCTCTTTACTGGCGATATTAGGCCTCGCTAACAAATCAAGTAATATCTGATTGTGATCATATTCTTCTGGAGCGATAAATGGTTCATGTTGAGGCGGGCTCCATTCAGATTCAAGTTCTAACTGCGGCACTCCATCGTGCAAGAACTCAATTGGTAGGTAAGCCACCGTTGCCTCATCAAACTGGACATGAAACATGCCCGTTGAAGTGAATTCGGCAACTGCTGTAGCCTCTACTTCATGTAATGCTGCAAGATTCTCAAACTCCGCGATATCTTCTGGCTTGATGGCAACCGTCATTCTTTCTTGACTCTCAGAAACCAGTATTTCCCACGGCGATAAACCCGGCTGTTTGAGCGGTACCTTGGCTAAGTCAATTCGACAACCGTTGGTATACTCGGCCATTTCACCAATAGATGATGACAGCCCTCCTGCACCATTGTCGGTGATGCAAGTGATTAATCCGGCATCTCGCGCTTCCAATAACATATCAATCATTTTCTTTTGAGTGATTGGGTCGCCTATCTGGACGGCGCTTGACGGTGATTCTTCGGTCAGCTCTAATGATGAAAAGGTCGCTCCATGTATCCCGTCATAGCCTACTCTGCCGCCGACCATGTATACTATATCACCAGCGGTGGGAGTCTTTACGTGTGATTCTCGACCATCGGGCAGTTTCCTGGGCATTAGCCCCACCGTGCCACAATACACCAAAGGCTTGCCAAGGTATCGTTCATCGAACACAATAGCGCCGTTAATTGTCGGTATGCCTGATTCGTTGCCGCCAACGCGAACACCAGAATGGACTCCTCTAAGCACTCTAGACGGGTGGAATAGGTTATCCGGGATGTCGCCTTGCCAATCTGGCGGACCAAAACAAAACACGTCCGTATTAGCTATCGGCCTTGCACCTAGACCGGTGCCAAGAATGTCACGGTTAACGCCGACTATTCCCGTCATGGCGCCGCCGTATGGATCTAGTGCTGATGGGGAATTATGAGTCTCGGCTTTCATGCAGACACTCCATTCATCATCCCAAGCGATTACTCCTGAATTGTCATGGAATACCGATAACAACCAGTCAACTTCTTTCTGCATATCATGCGTTGGATTCATAATGTGAGTTTTGAAGATTGAATCTACTGTCGACTCTTCACCGGTTTCTAGGTCCTTATGATGTATTTTTGATGCAAAAATTTTGTGCTTGCAGTGCTCACTCCAGGTCTGAGCTAAGCACTCTAATTCTAC
>DUJJ01000138.1:0-208 GCA_013329865.1 Candidatus Poseidoniaceae archaeon | reverse complement strand
ACGATAGTGGGTTTGAATTGCCTGCATTTCTGTTAAATTTAGGGCGAGTAGCCCCGTCTCGGAAATCTCCATCAATTCATTATCAGTAATTTCTAGGTCGATATGAGCTGGTTGTTTAAATTCCTGCGGCGGCTTTGTTGGATATTCGATCATCGGCCACTCGCCGTTTTGACACATTTCTGCGGTAGAAATTTCAGCCCTTTCAATA
>DUJJ01000061.1 GCA_013329865.1 Candidatus Poseidoniaceae archaeon | reverse complement strand
TGGGCACTCTGTTTGCTAACTGTCCAACCTTTGTAGGTGACCAACGGGGACATACGTTCTCCCGTCTCGGCAACGGTTGGGAGGAGAGTCTGACCAATATTCAGTCGACTATCTTCATAGGTTGCCCAATTCCATGGTCCATCGATTATCATTGCAGCTTTTGAGGTAATGAACTGATTTTTCATACCTTCAATCTGGGTGCCGGTTGCTACTACCTCATGTTCAAGCTCCAAATCGAGCATCCAGCGCATCGACTCACTAGACCCATTAGAGTCCAAGGTTGGGTTTCCCGCATCGTCGAATAGAGAACCACCGAATCCCCCTTGAATTGGAAACCACCAATATGCGGTTTTGATTGGTATCGCTAGGCCTTGAACATCTTGGCGGGTCAATTGCTGTGCAGCGGATAGCAAATCCTGTTCCGTCCAACTACTATCTGGATAATCTAAGCCCTCCGCATCAAATAACGCTTTGTTGAAAATAAGTGAAAGACAGTCTTGCGATGCTGGAATGCCGTACAATTCTTCGCCGTAGCGCATTGCATCAAGGGCTCTAGCCTCGAATAGTGAACGGTCTTGGGGCGTTAAGTGAGGCCGTAGGTCCTCAAGGAGAGGAAAGCCATCCACCCTGACTTCACCGATTGCCCCTAATTGATCACTTGACAAACGCATCAGGTCCGGAGCTTCGCCTCCTTGCGCTGCCGTCATGAATAGTTGGTCCGCATTAGCAAACGGCACTAGCGTAATCTCTACCGTGATATTTGGATTCGCTGCCTCAAAATCCCGTACAGCATTGGTGAATACTTGCTCCTCTTTACTTTCTGCAGCAAAGGTATGCCACACTTCTATCGTTATGGGACCGCCTGTCGATGTTGAAGATTCACTCTCGTTGCCACCGAAATCAAGGCAGCCTGGAACCAGAAATGCCAAGATGAAAATAACCGCAACTATCCCTCGATTTGGTAATGCCTTGGAGGGGCCCCGGAGCATGGTCAGCCCTCTAAACCGCATGAATAAAAGAGATTTGGCATATTACTCTAGCTTCTGCCTAAGAGCTTCAACTGCTAATACGCTTACTGCGACTTGTAGGTTGTATGATGGGACAAAACCATCCATAGGCAACTTGACAATGAAATCTGCTGCGGTTAGCGTTTCTTGACACACGCCGTCCCGTTCCGCCCCAACAACCAGTAGTACATTCTTCGTTAGGTCCACCTCCCAAGGTCCTCTGTCTCCAGTGTCTTCAGCGGCAACGATGGTTAGACCGTTCTGTTTCGCTTTCACAATTATCTCCTCAGTAGTGGAATAAATCACGGGAATGAAACGGTCTGCACGCATACTTGCCCGTCTAATTGTGCGCCGCTCTTCATGAGTCTTAGCGACGTTTAACACTACTCCGTCTGCTCCACTCACTTCAGCAGTCCTAATAGCAAATCCCAGATTAGTTGAATATGTCACTCCATCGAAAAACCAAATTGTTCCACCTCGTGCCATCAGTTCATCAATTGAGTTGGTTTGAAATCGTCCCGTTAGGGCAAGTGCGTCAACATGGCCAGCGGCTGACATGCGCCAAAGATCATTCGTCGAGCCCTCCTCCAAAGGAATATCATTTTGTTGACATAACTGTCTAATCATTGACGTGTCTTTGTCTCGGTCAACCAAGACTCGGTCAATCGCTTGACCACTTAACAGAGCCTGGTAAACTGCCTCAGCCCCAGTTATCTGTCCGGCCATGAAGCGCTGTTGAGCACTACCCTCATGAGCCTGTCCACTATCGTAGTGCCATGGCGAAAAAACATAGTCCAAGATTTCTAACAATAGTTGAGGCGGCAAGGCAAGAGATTCAGGAATGCTCGGCCGTCGAAATTTCTGCTCTTATGGCGGACGGTGCCGTCATAATAGATGTCAGAGAGCGTCATGAATTTGACGCGGGTCACCTTTCGGGGGCAATTCATATCGGAAAAGGAGTGATTGAGCGTGATATCGAAAAGCATGATTTTGACACCGCACATAAGTTAGTGCTGTATTGTGGTGGTGGGTTTCGCAGTGCAAT
Organism: Candidatus Poseidoniaceae archaeon; assembly: GCA_013329865.1. GTDB lineage: Archaea > Thermoplasmatota > Poseidoniia > Poseidoniales > Poseidoniaceae > MGIIa-L1 > MGIIa-L1 sp8725u. The sequence goes on along the minus strand of DUJJ01000061.1, from coordinate 4,361 downwards.
TGCTGCCAAGTCTCTGAAAGATATGGGTTACGACCAGGTAGTGTCGCTGTGGGGTGGTTGGCGTAGCATCGTCGCTGAAGGCTTGCCGACTACGGTATCGCAATAGAATCATTATTGAGTTTAGACAAATCATTATTAGAGCCCGTGTTGGCAAATATACCGTTACAGATTGATAAAGTGGGGGCTTTTATTTCAAACATCAGTTTATTTTACCAACTAATTAGCCATGTAAACTAATATCGCTCAATAAGTACACAATCAAATCAAAGATGAAATATTTCCCGGAGGTCGAATTATGAAATATACGCCACTCAAACGCAAGACAAAAGTCGTTTTTGTCCAATTAGGCTCTCCGGAGGCTCCGACCCCCAAAGCCCTTAGAAAATATCTGCGAGAATTCTTGGGTGACCCAAGACTGATTGATTGGAATCCACTGGTTTGGAAAATTATTCTAAATTGTTTTGTGTTGCCACTGCGACCAAGGAAGTCAGCAAAGTTGTATGAACGAATTTGGGACGGTGAGAGTTTTCCTCTCATAACTAACACCGTTCAATTTACCGAACAAGTGGAACACGAGTTGAAGACCATTGATACCGAAGGATATGTTGAGGTCAACCATGCATTCCTACTCTCGCCGCCCTATGTCAACGAAGTGTATGACAGTTGGGAGGAAGACCTGAGAAATGGCGTTGGAGCCACTAAATTAATGGTAATTCCAATGTTTCCGCAATATTCAGAAAGCACGGTTGCCTCAGGCATAGATTCACTCGGAAAAGAATTGTCGAAGCGAGTTAAGATTCCCAACTTTGAGGTAATTACCAACTTCCATAGAACTCACGCATTCGTCGACAATTCAGTCAGAATTGTTGATGAAAAACTTCAGCAGCTCAAGGAAGAGGGGATTAACCCTGATATGTTATTGCTGACTTTCCACGGCATGCAGAAACGCCGAGTTTTAGAAAAAGGTGATGACTACTATCGACACTGTTATGAGACTTACCGGCTGATTGTCGATCGCTTACAACACATAGCTCCAGAACAGACAATGATGACATTCCAAAGTAAGTTCGGGTCTGAGGAATGGATTACACCGTATACTGAAGATGTTGTTGAGGAGTTGATAGCAGAGGGCAAAAAAGAGATTGTCGTTTATTCGCCTAGTTTCGTCGCTGATTGCCTAGAGACCACAGACGAGCTTGGCCATGAATTGGTAGAAGATGCCAAGGAGTGGGGCGGTAACGTATATGCTGTTGATTGTTTAAACGTAGACCAACAATGGTGCAAAGATTTTGCCACCTATACCTTTACCCAAGCTGAAGGTTCTGCTCAACAAAAAGAAGACTTAGAATATCAACTGACTGCTGCAGACTATGAGGCTATGCCAGAATTATCCTCCGATGGAAAATCCATATCTGTGTCAAAAGAAGTTTTGCATCACTCATTCGATAAATAACTCAGCGATTCGTTCTGCTTCATCGACAATGTGGGTAATAGATACACCACTCACCGCCCATCCAACCCGCGAATACGGTTTATCCATCTTTGCTACGGCTCTTAGATAGCCCGGTTGATAGCGTGGTATGGCACGCACTCCTATGTTGACAAATAACTCGGGATTACTGCCAAGCAAATCCTCAGCACAGGACAGCACTGTCTGTTCATCCCCATTCCACCGATTGTGCGGCACCATCAGACGGAATAACCTATGTCCATCAGGCGCGCGCTGAGAATGATGTAAGTCGCTCTCATGCAATATGCCGCTAATCGGTAATTTAGCGTCAGGAATCAACGTACCGTAACCTACCTCAACATGACTAACTTGTTCATTACGATAGCCAATGGCAAAAATAGACAATTGCGATTCGGAATAATCCGCTTGATCGCCCGGTGCTGCCCAGATAACTGACTCTAACCCGATGCCAAAGTGTTCGGCAGTCGTTTGGGCAGATTCTACTGTTTGATTGAGCATTATCTCAACATTTTCAAACTGTAATAATTTTTGCCTAAGGGACTCGATTAACACCACCATACCGCCCTCAACTGACGCAATGCTGCCCCTTTTGGGTGTAAATATTGGATATGTTTCGGCAATTAACCGAGTTAATTTACGCTTTTTTATCGGCGGGGAAGCTCCAAAGCCGGTAAGACTTGGTAACAAGAAATCTGCGTCGACATGTTCTGCTGTGTCGTTGACTATCCCAAGGCACAACGCGTCAGCAATTGCCTTGTCTGGAATCACCTGCGCGACCGACCGACCGCCGACTTTCGATTGTTTTACCCGCCTCCAGAGTTTCAGAGGCCCGATTTTAAACAGGGTTCGCCATGATAATCGATGCCGCCTACCCCCGGATAGAACCCAGCGTGCCCGCGCCTGATGTCTAGAAGGTTTGAATTTACTAGCCAACCCCAAATCATCGACAAGTCGCCAAAATGCCGGATGAGGGCGGGCTGCATTTACCGCTAGGTCACAAATCCATTCACCGTCTTGCCACGTAGTTATCACGCCACCAAGTTGGTCTGATTGCTCGAGAATAATCACCTTAACATCCGGGCGCTTGGTAGCAATTCGGTAAGCACAGCACATGCCTGAAAGCCCGCCGCCAACAATAACAACAGTGGATGAATTACCTAATTCGGAGTTCACCATTAGTGGACGGCGCATCTCTTCGCCGTGGTTAATCCAATCCTGGAGACTCGTCATAATATCAACTCTGTTCAGAGTTCAATCCAATCACGTGGATGTCGTAGCACCGCTAATAATCGACCCTCTTCACTATCATCGGCAACCTCATGACAATACTCCCAGCGAGATGTCAGCGGGAGAGACATCAAGATACTCTCAATCCTCCCATTGGTAGTCAATCCGAAGGTTGTCCCACGGTCGTAGACTAGATTAAATTCGACATATCGGCCACGGCGAATTTGTTGCCATTGTTTTTGTTCATCAGAAAAAGGCAAATCCTTTCTTCGCTCTAGAATTGGTAAGTATGATGTTAGAAAAGCTTCAGCGCAGTCGGTGACAAAGGCAAAACAATCCTCCCTGCTTTCATGATTAATGTCGTCAAAAAATATCCCCCCTAAACCCCTTCTTTCGCCACGATGTTTGATGTAAAAATATTCATCGCACCACTGTTTAAACCTAGGATAATCAGCTACTGGATGACGATCACACGCATCCTTGTGGACTTGATGAAAGTGAACTGCATCCTCTTCAAACAGGTAACTTGGGGTTAAATCAGCGCCACCGCCAAACCACCAACTACCTGGCTTCTTCCCTTCACCTCGCTCAAAGTAGCGATAATTTGCGTGGACCGTTGGTGCCATCGGGTTATGTGGATGAAGAACGAGACTTATCCCGGTAGCAAAGAAATCAAGGTCTGTGCCCATTAATTCATGACCACCGCCCATGCTTTTGGCGGCTTGTGGAGTTAAAGTTCCATGGACTACGCTAACATTAACGCCGGCCTTCTCGAATACTTTGCCGCCAGAAAACACACGACTTCTGCCACCGCCTCCTTCTGGCCGTGTCCACTCATCTTGACGATAGTCAACACCATCGATTTCGATTAAAGCCGCACAAATCTCGTCCTGAATGCGGTGAACCATGTCAGCCATTTTTTGCCGCATGATTATTCACCTACAATTTCTCTCAATACGGTCTCAACACATTCGATTCTTGCCGACGGAGCAAAGCCGTGACCCAAATTGAAAATATGACCCGGCATATCCCCGGCCGCTGCTAAAACACGCCGGGTTGCGGATTTGGCCATCTCGGTTGAGCCGTGGAGTAATGATGGGTCGAGATTGCCTTGGAAGGCGAACTGCTTTCCAAATTGCTGACGGTTAGTGGCTAGATTATCACGCCAATCCAGCGATATTGCATTGAGGTCTAGCTCTCGGATTGCCGAATGAAGATGACCTGAACCCTTGGCGTAATGGATTATTGGCGTGTCTCTACCGACCTTTTCTCGAAACACTTCAATTGTTCTAGCTGTCGCCGGCATGGCAAACTTGCGATAGATTTCTGGTGATAGTAGTCCAGCCCATGTGTCGAACAACTGGACACCATCGGCACCACCATGAATGACTTGGTCAGCTAGTAAGTCGCCAACTATTGCCCCCATTCGCATCAGCATATCTCGTGCTTGGTCAGGGTTAGAGTAAATCTTGGCGCGCGCATTGTGAAAATCTTTGTCGCCAGTACCACCAGATAACAAATACATACAGATGGTCCAAGGCGAGCCGACAAATCCCAATCTTGCAGTGGTGTCACCAATTTCTTCGCCCACTGCTTGTAGACCGTCGGCAGCCCAAGGTGCGTGTTTCCTAGCGCTGAATTTTGTCCAGTCATCAACGTCATC